>JAYVHJ010000331.1:0-19020 GCA_043771315.1 Raineyaceae bacterium | reverse complement strand
GATTTTTGTTAATAATATGTGTTTAACATCAGTAATGCAGGGTTTTATACCCTGCATATTTCCTAAACCAATAAAAAAACCGCAATAATATTGCGGTTTTGATTACTAATTGATGATTTTATGCTGTTTTATTATATTTATCTTCCAAATCAGTGATATATTGAAGGCTATCAGCCAACATAATGCGCTGACTAAGATGTATTTCAATCAAATAATTCATCTCTTCCACAAGTTCCTCCAAGATGACACTTATGCCTAAACGGTGTTCTTCTACGTTCTGCTTCGTAACGTGTCCTTTCTTTTTTGCGAGGTTTTCTAGTTCTGTGATGCTTGTAGTAAGGTTTTCTATAAGATTTAGGACTGTTTGCTCTTCTTGGGTTTGTTGGTTGTCTTCCATTTAGTTCATCATAAATATTTATTTTATAGCCAAAACTACTTTACAATTATCCTACAATTAGATTATAATTTTCTAATTTTCTATTGCCTCCTCTATGGTTTCTGAATATTCAATGCTCATCAAAGTATATTTTCCATCTGGATACTGTGCTTTGATTTTCTCTCTACCTATTTTTACACTATGACGAAAAACTGCATCTGTAGGCAATATTTTGCGGTGCGTTTTCAACCCTAAATCATACACTTCCTCTTTCCAAGTAACGAAATACCACTCCATTGAGGGCTGATGAAATACTTTCAGTTTGCGTTTATCAAAAATCAATTTAGTAATTTGCTTTTCTTTTACAATATCCGTTATAACCGCAAAAATCTCTTTGAATTGTCCAATAGGAATGTAGGTTGAAGTAGCTTCTAGCACTATTATTTCTGGGTGATTTTCAACAAACATTATCTTAGCGTGCTTCATTGCCTGAAATAAAATCAGTTCGTTTGTTGTTGTATGTATATCCATTTTTGTTGTTTTTCTACTTTTGGTTGTATGATTCTATAAACTACTATGCAGTAGGATTTGTTTTTAAATTCTAAAAATATATTTGCCTGTTTTTATTGCCTATGAAAACCCAAATTATAAATCTTGTAGTTAGTTGATTATCAAAACTTTGTATTCATTTACAATTCACAATTAAAAATTAAAAATTATTGTTAGAGATAAGATTTTATGATATGATGCCAAACACCCAAAATCTCTTTCAAATCTGTATAAACTTTGGTATCAACATAAAAAATATTATTCTCAAAACGCATAAAACGCCATTCAATACCATCTGTGGCACAACCATACAAAATAGGGATATCTTTTCCTTCCATTTCATTAAACAATTTTGCGCCATATATTTGGGCAGCACATTGCGCTATTCCATACTCCATATCTTCGTCCTTTGCCTCAACGAGCGAGATAATAGGAGATTCTATATAAAGTTTGAGCGGTTGCATAGAAAAAAAGAAGTCGCAAGGACCAGACAAATCTTGTGCGCTATCTACATCTATATTTTCACCAGAAAAAAGAGAGATTTTTTGTTTATAATGTTTAACAACTTCTATCAAAATAGGCGAAATAATGCGTTCTGACTTAGCTTTTTCGTTGGTAAGTGGCAAATAATCAGCCGTTGAAAGGCTTTCTAACAACCATTCACTTGGCAAAACAGGCGTAATCTCTTTAAAAAGCAACAGCATTTCTAATTCAAGATTAAACTTTTTGATAACCGTTTTGATTTTTTTATAGACGCTATAACCCATAATATTGTTTTATCTTATAATTTCTGAATTTTATCCACAAAGATACAAAACTTAGCACTAAAAGCCTTAATTTTTGCGGAATAACCCAAAATATAATTGCATTTTCATTCATAATTATTTTTAGAGATAAGATTTAATGATATGATGCCAAACACCCAAAATCTCTTTCAAATCTGTATAAACTTTGGTATCAACATAAAAAATATTATTCTCAAAACGCATAAAACGCCATTTTACGCCGTCTGTGGCACAACCGTATAAAATTGGCAAATTTTTATTTTCTGCTTCGTTGAAAAGTTTTGCGTTGTAAAGTTGCGCTGCACATTGCGCAACGCCATCTGTGTCATTATTTTTTTGATTCTATAACTGAAAAAATAGGAGCTTCTACATATAATTTAAGTGGTTGTAAGGAAAATAAAAAATGAGTTTGGAACTTGTCAAACTCATCATTATCCTCATTTACGTCTAGATTCTCACCAGAAAAAAACGAAATTTTATTGGCATAAAACCTTGCAATTTCTGTCAAAATAGGAGAAATCACTCTTTCTGCTTTTGATTTTTCATTCGTAAGTGGCAACAACTCACTAATACTCAATGTTTCTAATAGCCAAGCACTTGTCTCCACATTTGTCGTTTGCTCAAATAACTGCTCTCTTTGCGCTGAAAGCCCAAAAGTTTGCGTTACTACTTTTAATTTCTTAAATCTACTGTAAGACATTATTTTAGTTTTTAGTATGATTTTTTATTGATGATTTACAAATTTCTCTTGCAAAGATACAAAATATAATTCCGTTTTTTTTTATGTATTTTTTATCAAAAAAATGTATATTTACAGTTGAGTTTATTTACTAACTGCTTTATGTTTAAGTAAGGTCAAAATGATATATAACTTTATTACTACCATTTTGTATTCACTCGTAATTGATAATTCGTAATTGTTTAACTACCTATATTTTATGCAAGTATCACAGTCTTATGCCACGCCAAGCACTACTACCGCAGATGCAACTGGAATGAAATTTAATCTTTCCGCAGAACTTTCACGTCCTCCTGTGCGCCTAAACGCCCTTATCAAAAATAGCCTTGCCTATGCACGCATTATGCTTGCGCTCCGTAAGGTAGTTGCTGGCGACTGGCGACTAAAACCAAAAGACAATACTGCCTACCAAGAGTGGGTAAATGAGCGTTATATTGAGGAACTTCCACAACATTTGCAAGGCGTAAAAATAGACCAAATCAAACTTTTACAACAACGTGAAACACTAAAAGCCAAGAAAAAACTCATTGAAAAAGAATACGCTCCACTCAATAAAAAACTTTGGGAAGACCGTTATAAATACTTTCAATGGCTTTATACGCATAACAGAGACCAATGGATGATGCTTGACCCTGTTATTAGCGTTCACCCTGATAGTGTCATTTTTGAGGGATTTTCTATTGATGAATCCGCTTATGGGCGTGTGAGCGTGCCTAACAAAAATTTGGAAACTTTCGGACAAGTGGATTACGGCACTACTAACATAGATTTTAGTTTGGGGCTTGCCAACGAACTTTATAGAGTGCGTAGTTACCGCCCAGCGTGGCTAAATGTGGCTTTTGACAAAGTGGAGCTATCTACAGAGCTTGCTAGCAACGTAGAAAAGAAAATTGATTTGCCTGATAGTTGGGTACGTGGCTTTTTGCAGGTGCAATCAGCCTCAACCATTGATGGCATAATGCTAACCCTTCATTCTAGTACTGTGGCGCAGTTTTTGGAGAAATTAGAACAAAGAAAAGAGAAAGAAAGCCCACGTTCTGTGCGTTTTATCTTGAAAAAAGGAGAATGTCCTATCCTTGTTATTGACCCTTGGAACGTTCAAATTAAAGATACAAATGTATATAATGGTGATTTTGAAGGAGAAATACGCTTGTGGGGACGTAGGAGATTGTTTGTTTTGAAAGATTTGCTACCTTTTACGGACAGCGTGCAGGTGAAGCTTTTGGGCACAGGTATGCCCTCGTATTGGAGTGTGGAAGTGGACGGACACCGTTTTGATTTGGGGCTTTCTGGCTGGACTGCCAATGATTGGAGCAAAAAAGGCAATTTTGACTTGCTAGCATCTTCACAAGTCAAAGTTTCTGCTGAAATGCTCAAAGAAGTAGAAAAAACGCTTATTCAGTACCTTACGCTTTCTCCAAAACAACTTGCTGAAAATCTCAATATCAAGCAAGAAGAGGCAACTGTTGCTTTGCAGGATATGTGCAAAAGTGGGCAGGCAATGTACGACCATTTGCTTGGAACGTACCGTTACCGCAAGATGTTGGAGCAAGAAATAGTGGCTTCTAGCTCTGAAGAGGATATTAGACTTACACAAGCCGTTACTATTGTGAAAGAAAACAAAGCCAAAATGCTTCAAAAAGGCGTTTTAGAAAATGATGCCATTGCTTATAATTTTGAGGTACAAGGCACAAAATCTACCTACAAAGTGGAAGTGAAAATTGATTTAGATGGTAGAATAAAATTTGCAGAATGTACTTGTGGATTTCATAAACGCAATAAATTGCGTCAAGGACCTTGTCAGCATATTATGGCAGCCGCTATTTGGGTGGGCAGGAATTAAAGGAATATTCGTTAAATACCTTCAAGGTTTCTAAAATCTTGAAGGTATTTACTATTTGATTTTCAATAATTTAAAAATGAAGAAACAAAAAACCTACATTATTGAAATATTCATATTAGTTGTTATTTGGCTGATTTGTTGTTATGCTTATTTCTACAACTGGATTAGACATTTCTTCTTATTCTAAATAAAAATAAATACCTATGGCATATAGAAATTTCTCGTTAGATGATTTACAGCAAAAATTTGGGGAATGCCTAAATTTGTATTTCTTAGTGCCTGCTTAGTGTGCATTGCTCAATGTTCTTAGTGGTAAGAAAAAAAATAAACATAATCAAACAAATCCCATAAAAAGTGGAAAAAAACGCTAAAATTTATATTGCGGGGCATCGTGGAATGGCTGGCTCTGCTATTTTGAGAAAACTCACCAAAGAAGGCTACCAAAATTTTATTCTAAAGACTTCAAAAGAACTGGATTTGCGTAATCAAAGTGCCGTAGAAGCATTTTTTGAGCAAGAAAAACCAGAATATGTATTTTTGGCAGCAGCAAAAGTTGGCGGAATTTTGGCTAATAATACCTATCGTGCTGATTTTTTATATGAAAACTTAATGATACAAAATAACATTATTCATCAATCTTTTGTACATAAAGTTAAGAAATTGATGTTTTTAGGCTCGTCTTGTATTTATCCAAAACTAGCTCCACAACCCCTAAAAGAAGATTATCTACTCACAGGCGCACTAGAAAGCACCAATGAGCCTTATGCCATTGCAAAAATTGCAGGCATAAAAATGTGTGAAAGTTACCGTTTGCAGTATGGTTGTAATTTCATATCCGTAATGCCTACCAATTTATATGGTGAAGGTGATAACTATGATTTGCAAAAATCACACGTTTTGCCTGCACTCATACGCAAGTTTCACGAGGCAAAACTCCAAAATAGTGCTTTTGTAGAGGTTTGGGGGACTGGTGCGCCCTTGCGTGAATTTATGAATGTAGAAGATTTGGCTGATGCTTGTGTGTTTTTAATGGAAAACTACAATAAACCAGAAATAATAAATATTGGTGTTGGAGAAGATTTGAGTATCAAGGATTTAGCTCTGCTCGTGAAAGAAATTGTGGGTTTTGAGGGAGAACTTCGTTTTGATACTTCAAAGCCTGATGGCACGCCACGCAAACTAATGGATACCTCAAAAATTAACAATTTAGGCTGGAAAGCAAGTATTTCATTGAAAGATGGCATCAAAAAAGTTTATGAAACTACGTTTTTGTAGAAATATTTATTTTGCAGCATAATATTTCGTATTTTTGTAAAAGAAACCTAAAACAACTAAAATTATGGCAACCGCAAAGAAAGTAAAAGTTACTATTGAGCTAGAAAAAGACCTCAACAAAATGTTCCAAATAATGGTTGAAAAAGCAGAAACAAGTGTCAATAAAGTAATGAAATCTATGGCTAAACATTGGATAGCAGAGAATTTAGATTTGCTAACAAAACGAGATTTGCAAAAGTTTAAACATCTACTTTACAATGCAGAATAACTTTGTAAACAGTGTTTTTATTGATACAAACGTGCTAATCAATGATTTTCTGTTTAGGATTAAAAAAAAATAAGATGCAGGGTATAAAACCCTGCCCTACTGATATTAAACACATATTATTAAACAAAATCACTAACGTGGGGTTTCATACCCCACGCAAATAAATATGGAAAAACCAGCTCGTAGTGTTTCTCACTCAAAAACGACACTTGTAGAACTTATGATACCTTCTTATGCTAATTTTGGAGGGAAAATTCACGGCGGACAACTGCTTTCTTTGATGGATAAAGTGGCTTATGCTTGCTCATCAAAACACGCAGGAAACTACTGTGTAACGGTTACTGTTGATGGAGTGGAGTTTGTAAGTCCTGTGGAAGTGGGTGATTTGGTATCTTTTAGGGCTGCCGTTAATTATGTGGGCAAAACCTCGCTTGTCGTGGGCATACGTGTAGAGGCTGAAAACATCAAAACAGGTATTATTAGGCATACAAATACCTCTTATTTTACAATGGTGGCAAAAGATGAAAATGGTGCGCCTGTCGTTGTACCTGAACTTATCTTAGAATCAGAAGAAGAAATTAGGCGTTTTATGGAGGCAAAAAAACGTAAAGACCTGAAAAATCAGTTTAAAGATGTTTTTAGTGACGCAAAAACCAACATTCATATCAATGAAGACCTAAAAACCCTCATAAATGAGCGTTGTATGATAAATTTGCCAGTTGATAAAATTGCACCAGACACCTCTGATACTTCAAAAATAGTTATTAGAAATGAAAATAAATAATTGTGAGTTAAAATACAAAGTACAATGTATTTTAACTCACAATTCATATTTCATAACTCAAAAACTAATCCACTCTAATTTTCTGCCCCATCACAAGGTTATCACCTTTCAAATCTGGGTTGAGTTGTTTGATTTTATCCACAGAAAGCCCTTGATATTTCCTAGAAATGTCCCAAAGGGTATCTCCTTTTTGCACAATATGGAATTTTATTGATTGTGGCATTGCACTAGAAAGTACCATTAAATTAGTTTTAGCTGTACTTTTTGTATTTTGAGCTAATTTAGCAGCTTTTTCTGCTTCTATTTCCTCCTTTGTTGGCGTTACGTAAACTGTAAGTTTTTGATTTGGATAAACCATTGCTGTAGGCATTTTATTCCAAAGTTGAATATCAGCAATATTTGTTTTGTATTTTAGCGCAATTCCACCCAAAGATTCATTATAAACAACATTATGTGTGATTTTTTTCTTCCCTTTGATTTTTTGTGCAAGTGTCATTTGAGGGGTAGCAGCAATAAATGGCAAAGGACGGTAACCTTTTTTCAGAGATGCCAACAAAATAGCCGTTTTATTCTCCAAAACATAGCTTTTCTTTTCCGCAGGTACACGAATTTGATAATTTTTCATATATTGAGGTACCATATTTTTCTTCAAATGCGGATTAAGTTCTTGCATAGTTTCCAAAGAAACACTGATTTGCTTTGCAAACTCATCTAAACTCACCAAATTACCACTAATAGTAACAGTATCAGAAGGAATATGTGCTAAAAACTTTTCTGGTTCTGGCAAAAAATGGTCATCATAATAATTCATTACATAGTTCATAGCAATAAACATTGGTACGTAAGCACGAGTTTCTCCTGGCAAAAAGTTATAAACTTCCCAAAAGGATTTAGTACCACCGCCAGCACGCTTTACGGCTTGCATCACACGCCCTTGCCCACAATTATATGCTGCAAGTGCCAAATGCCAATCTCCAAACATTCCGTGAAGCATTTTGAGGTATCTGCAAGCAGCTTCTGTCGCCTCATACGGATCCATTCTTTCATCTATATAAAAATCTTGGTACAAACCATATTCCTTGCCTGTTGCAGGCACAAATTGCCACAAACCCATAGCAGCAGCCCACGACTGAACACGAGTTTGCAACGCAGATTCTACAATAGAAAGGTATTTTATTTCATCTGGCATATTGTGCCTTTTGAGAGCCGCCTCAAAAATAGGAAAATAACGAGATTTTCGTGACAAAAATATGCGTGTTTGTTCCCTATCTTTCACCAAATAGCGTTTTACAAACTTTCCCACGCTTGGGTGATACGGAAATGGGATTGTTTGTTGAAGACACTGCAAACGGTCTTCTATCAAATGGTCGTACACATCAGGAACATACCCTTTTGGAAGTTCTGGGATAGTGTCAAATAAGTTATTAAGAGGCTTTAGCGGTGTTGCTAAGGCATTATTATTACTAAAATTAGTAAAAAAAGGACTTATTAAAGCTCCTACTATTAGGGCGTATTTGAGTAGTTGCATACGTCTAAGTTTGGGGTTTATTTAGTGAAAAAAGATAATTTGCTACATTTTCATAAAAATTAGGCTTGCAAAGGTAGTGTTTTTTCTTGATAAAAAAAATAGGATTTTTGATTAGGCATAATTCTGAAATATTATCAAACATTTAGCCTTTAATTTTGTCATCAATTAGGTAAATATAATAAGAATTTTTTAGCAAATTAAAACCAATTTGTATATTTGTATTTAATATCAAAGATTACAAAAACAATCTTACACCTTTTAATAACAACAAATGAATATTATCAAATTTCCACAAAAAAACACCTGGAAAACCCTACTAGAACGCCCTACTATTGATTTTTTGGAGATAGAAAGCCGCATTAAAGTAATCCTCACGGATATTCAAACGCAAGGAGATGAAGCTGCCTACCGTTTTAATGCACAATATGATAAGAATTTTGATAAGAATTTTCTTGTTTCTGCCCAAGAAATAGCACAAGCACATACTTTGCTTTCCAAAGAACTTAAAGATGCTATTTTAATGGCAAAAAATAACATACAAACGTTCCACGAAATCCAAAAAAATGAAATTCAAAAAGTGGAAACAATGTCTGGCGTGGTTTGTTGGCGCAAAAGTGTTGCTATTCAGAAAGTTGGTTTATATATTCCTGGTGGCACTGCACCACTTTTTTCTACTGTTTTGATGTTGGGAATTCCTGCACAAATTGCTGGTTGTGAGCAAGTTATTATGTGTACGCCTGCTTTTGAGGGCAAAATTCACCCTGCTATCCTGTTTGCGGCAAGCCTTGTCGGAATTAGTAAGATTTTTAAGATTGGAGGAGCGCAAGCAATAGGTGCAATGGCTTATGGAACAGCATCAGTACCAAAGGTTTATAAAATTTTTGGACCAGGTAATCAATATGTAACGGCAGCCAAACAACTCATTGCCAAAGAAGGTTTTGCTATTGATATGCCTGCTGGTCCGTCAGAACTTGCGGTTTGGGCTGATGATACGGCTGTGCCTAGTTATGTAGCGGCTGATTTGCTTTCGCAGGCAGAACACGGTGCAGATAGCCAAGTAGTGCTAGTTTCTACCTCTGAAAAACTTTTGGAAAATGTCCAAACAGAGTTAAATAAGCAAGTTTTGGAGCTTCCACGCAAAGAAATTGCAGAAAAAGCACTCAAAAACAGTAAACTTATTTTGGTAGAAAACAACGAAATTGCGTTGGAACTCATCAACGAATATGCCCCAGAACACTTGATTATTGCGCTTGACAAAACGGAAGAATGGGCAGAAAAAATTGTTAATGCAGGTTCTATTTTTATGGGGAATTTTACGCCAGAAAGTGCTGGAGATTATGCGTCAGGCACTAACCACACTTTGCCTACCAATGGTTTTGCACGTGCTTATAGTGGCGTTTCTGTGGATAGTTTTGTGAAAAAAATCACTTTCCAACAGATTAGCAGAGAAGGACTTAAAAATATAGGCAAAACCATAGAAATAATGGCAGAAAATGAAGGCTTACAAGCACATAAAAATGCCGTTAGCATACGTTTAAAGTAGTAAAAAAAGAAGACTTCGTTTTAAACGAAGTCTTCTTTTTTTACTAAGATTTTGGTTTTCTATCTATTTGTATTTCTTCTTTTTGCTCTTTTTCGTCTGTACTGACTATTTTCCCTGATGCAGTTATCAAGAAATTTTCTGTTTTCTCAAGCGTAAATTTTTTCTTATCTTTTTGATCACTACCAACTTCACCCACAAAATTTTGTACTGCAAAACTAAGGTCAGCCTTGATTTCAGTAGCCATATAAGTATTTAAGTATTGTTGGGCAAGTGTTTTAGTTGCTAAAACCGTTCCCTTTCTGTCATAAATAACCAACCATTTGGTATAATTTCCGTTGTTTTTCATACCTTCTTGATTTTTTTTCATAACAAAACCTCTTTCCCTTGAAGTTCCGACAATCACAGCAACCATATTTTCATTTTGTGTCACTATTTGTAAGTATTCATTTCTTACAGTAGTGGGCATACGAGAGTATTTAGCGGTTTGCATTTCTCTTGAAAAGAACTCACTAAATTTTCCATCAATCTGATTTTTTTCATTAAAAGAATCAGTAATTTGTACTTTCAGTGGCATTTTAGCCAGTTTAAAGTTTTTGAGAAATTCTTTAAAAAGATTTTCATCTGATTTGGAAATAAAACTCACTGTAAAAACAGTTAGCAAAATAGCCAAAAACGGCAGCAAAGCGAGGGCTTTTATTTTGGTTTTCATCTGATTTTTTGTTAGATTTTTCATTTGGGTAAGATTAAAAAATGATTTCTTCAAATATAACAAAAACCTTGCAAAAATATGATTTTTAAGAATTTTATTTTAAAATTTTATTTGGAGATTATTTTTAAGGTATTGAAAGTAAAACTTTGCAATAAGTCTAAAATTTTCTCCTTTCAAAGTAAAAAATTTCATCATTCTAAAAAAATACAAGCAATAAGTATGAAATTTGCCTTTTTCCTTCAACAAAAAAGCAGTTTCATTTGGCAAAATCTTCTTAAATTTTACCAAAATATCTGTAGAAGAAAATTCTTGTGTACTACTTGCAGAAAGATGATGAATAATCTTCGTTTGAGGTGTATAAAGAATTTCATAACCTAATTGCCTGATTTTATAGCACCATTGCACATCTTCAAAATACATAAAAAAGTCGTCTGGGAGCTTTTTTTGAGGTAGTTTATTGATAATATTCCGCTTAGTAAGGAAAAAAGTCCCCCAAACCCAATCTACTATTTTCTCTGATTTATGGTCAAAAAATGCCCCCAATAAAAGATTTTCTTTTTGTGTTTTAGATACAAATTTTTGTATTCTAAAAAGTTCTATAAGTTCTATAAAAATAGTTGGAAATTTGCCAGTACAATGCTGAATAGCATTATTTGGGTAAACTAATCCACAAGAAATAACACCTAAATTAGGGTTACTTTGGAATTTTTCTAAGCAAATTTTAATGGAATTTTCCGTAAGTTCAGTATCACTATTGAGCAAAAGTATATATTCACCTTTTGCCATTCCTAAGCCAAGATTATTACCACCTGCAAAACCTAAATTTTGAGGGCTTTTAATAAGTGTTATTTCTGGAAACTTTTCTAAAAAAGCATCAGGGTTACATTCTTTTGAAGCATTATCAACTAAGATAATTTCATATTCTACATTTTTCGTATGCGTGTATATACTTGCAATACACGTACACGAAAGTTCAAAAGTGTTGTAGTTGATGATAATAATAGAAATCATTTATTTGCAGAAATTTTAGAGAAAATCTTAGACCATAATGCTTTTAGACGTGCAAAATTACGGTTATTATTAATTTTTCTTTTAAAATTGTAGATAAAATCACTTGTAAAATGCGTAATTTCAATATTTTTTATTATTTCTTGTATATTATTAGCTTTTACTAAAAGTAGTTTTTGCCAAACTACAGGTTGTATTGGGTGAAAATTTTTCACTTCTTTATAGTTATTTTCATCAATACTTTTCCAGAACTGGAAATATTTTTGAATATCAAAATCATTTTTATGCCCCCAATTAGAGATTTTTTGCCAAATTTCTTGTTCAGTTCTTGCCCAAGTGTCATGTATCATAAAAAATGGACTATAATGATTGAAATGCCCATTTCTGCGCCCTGTTTCGTAGATTGGCACATTGGTAGCCACTTGTATAGATTCTAAATTATTACTATTATTTTCAATACAAAGATAATGATGAGGTATTTTTTTAAATAAATTTAGCAAATTAGCACAAACATTGATAGGTTTTTGTGTAGCTTTTGGATTTGGGCTTATTTTTTTCAGATAATCTGTAAAACCTTTAAAATCAATAAAATACTCATCAGCATCAAGTTGAATATGCCAACCATTTTCACCCATTTGGGTTGCAAGCATATTTCGTTCTCGCACCTCACATTGCATAGTCGTTAGGTTTTCTTGATAAAAATCAGCTTCATAAACATTTATTTTATTATTTATATCAATTTCTTTGATAAGATTTTTAAAGGCAATTTCGTCAAAATCAAATAAATTTCCGTTCCACGTAAGACGTTTTTTATCTATTGCTAAATAAATAACATCAGCATCATTATAAACATTTGGTAAGGCATTTTTGAGGAGTTCCCAGTCATAAGAAATCAAAAAACCAACTTTAATAATAGAACTACTCATTTTGAAAAAAGCATTTGTTTAGTGTAATAAGCAATATCTTTGAAGAAAACTGTTTTTTGTAGTGGATTTTTGAGCAAAGTTAGTAGAACTTCTTTATAGCCTTTTTTATATTTTTTTTCACTAAAAGCAATCATTGCGTTGTAGCGGTGCGTGTATTCGTGTGTAGGAAATGTTTTGTACAGATACTCACACATTTGTTTTATTTGTTTTAGTTTGTCTTCCAAAGATAATTTCTGAAAATTATCATTTAGTTTTTTTTCAAGAAATTCATCAGCAATTTGTTTTTCTATTTGATGCCAATAATGTCGGTTATAATCTTCACAATCAGATAGTTGCGTACGAGTTTGTAAGATATAAGAAAAGGCAAACTGTTCTGCTGCGTGGCAACGTGCTTGCATATAAAATTGGTCTGTTAGTTCATAAACATCAGCCAACCAAGAAAAATGCTTTGGGTGCAAACCTATAATTCCCGCATTCCAAGAAGCAAATGTTGAAATATCAATTTTTATTTTCTGTTGATTTATAATAAATTCATTTGTACAGATATGGTCATGAATTTCTCTAAAATTATCCTTACTTCCTTTCTCAAATGCACCTAAAACTTCCATTTTATACTCAAATTTGTGCATAATGGTTGTTTCAGGTGATATTTTTTCTAAAATATGTGTAAATGGCTTATAAAAAAAAGTATCCGAGTCTATATAAAAAAGTTTGTGTGTTGGATATTTTTGTGTTATCTGTTCAATAATCCCAATTTTAACTCTATGAATAAGGTCATCTTTGCCCATCATTTGCTTTATAGTGTCTTTTGTAAGCAAAATGTATTCAATATAAGTTATTTCTCCTAGTTGCTTAATGTAATAGGCAGGTTCATCAGTAAAAATAATTATTTTTCCCTCTGCTTTTTCTTCTTTATTGAAGTAATAATTATTTATAAGACTAAGTACAGAAAGAATAGTTCTATTATGCAAAATAGCATTTCCAGAAGAAAAATAGACAAAATTAGTGGGTATCATATTTTATTTATATGTTATAATTCTTATGAATTATAACTGTAGTTTTCATTTCAAATGCAAATATAGCGTTTTTTATGTCTAGAAAATCATTTTATGGTATTTTATTAAAATCAATATTAGCTACAAAATTTCCTTCAAATAATATTTTGGAAGTAACAAATGCCATTATTTTGGGGTCTAGTGTTCTGTTTTCTGCCCATATCAATACATCAACTTTAAAATATTTCAAATAAGCAAGTTTGCTCTCTGTATAATTTGTATAATTTTCTTTCTTATGAAAAAACAAGTAATCACTTAATGAAATGATAGATTTCATTGTAATTTGGTCAGGAATAGTGGTATAATTAATATCTAAATATTCTTCCGCATTGATACAAGAATAACTATAATTAGAAAATTCTGGAGCAAGGTCATAAAAATTATGAAAAATAATAAAACTATTAGCAAATGCTCTATTACTTTTCTTGTCTGGGTTTCCCCAAAATGCAATTTTACTATTTTCTTTTATATAAGGAACTAATTTTTGGTGCTTATTTGTATAAAAATATTGTTCTAATCCTTGAAAAGTACCTTTAAAATTATTATAAGGATAAATATGGTAGATAAACATTACAACCAAAAAACTCAAAGGAACAATTTTATCAGCTCTAGTTATTGAAGTTGTTTGTTCATTAAAATATAAAACGCAAAACATTCTGCTTATAATTATTATATGAGAAATATTAAATATTATCCAAAAAAGTTGGAGTGCATCTACAGATACAAAACTTAGTAAAACGTAGGTACAGAAACTTCCAAAACTCGTCAAAAAGAAAAAATATAAATCAGGAATTATCTCTTTGTGTTTTTTTCTTAGAAAAAGGTAAACAAAAAGAAGTACAGAATAAGATAACAATAAGGTTTTGGAAGTGTACCAAACTGTATAAATAGCATCTTTAATAATTTTAGTAAGTATTTGATAATCAAGGAGACTAGCAAACATAATAGAGGTTGTGCTATTACTTTTGTTGATGGTTTGTGTAAGTAACGCAGCTATTGTGATGACTAATACAGCCAAAAAATTAGTAATAATGATTTTTAGCGGAATTTCTTTTCTATGAAATATATAAAAATAAATAGAAGTAAAGAATGAAATACTTAAAATAGGTACGGCAAGCGTTGAATAAAAAATGATAATCTCCAAAAAACCCAATGTAATAACAGAAATACTGATTTGTTTTGCAGAAAAACCTTCATAAACTCTTAGCATCAATAGCAAAACTATCCAAGTTTTACTATTGACAATGGCTAAATTCCCGTAATCACCCGCTGCAAAATAAGGCAGAGAAACAATGCCTACAATCAACGTAGCCACAAAAACCAACAATAATATATAAATGCTTTTTTCTTGTGATTTATTTGTCAAAACATTTAGTATATTACTAAATTTTGATATAGCAAGGCAAGCAATTAGTGGAGTATAAACTAATTCATATAAAAAATAAGGATTGAGTTTACTTGTCCATAAAAGCAGTGCGTTAATCCACACATCTCCATAATGATAAAGTGTTTTGAAACTTAAAAACTTGGTATTAGTAATAGATAAAATATTAGTTTCTTGTTCATTATTGAGCATAAAAGAACTTACACGCCCATAATATGATTTATCTATATGAAACGGCATCAAAAAAAATATAAAAACAAACAAACAATTAAGTAGTATTAGTTCTATCAAAATTGTTTTTTTGCTAACTTTATAAACTTCTTTTTGAGTAATAGTTTTGAAAAAAACAACCAAAACAGGAACATACAAAGCAAGTGTTGTTCCCATTTTGGTTACAAATATTGCAAAAATAGTAGCTAGCACTAATAATATTTCAACACGAAAATCTTTTTTTAAACCATAATAAGACACCAAAAATAACACTAAATATGAGATATTGAGGAGTGCAGCATATTCTATCCAATTATTCATTTTATTTTTCTCCAGATTTTTTGTATTGTTGGGCTATCCAAATAATATTCTAGTACTCGTATTTTGAAAAATGATATTAACTTATTAAAATGAAAATCAATAATGGGATTTTCATTTTTCTTAGGTGATTTTTTTAGGTAATATTGATACAAATAACGTAATCTATTTTTACAAAGAAAATTCCAAGGACGTTGAAGCGTGAAATGAATAATTACTTTATCTTTTACAAAATTTTGGAGTTGTGTTTGTGTGCTATCTTGTGGAAGATATGAATAAATTAAGTTAAATTTTTCATTTACTCGCAACCAATTATCTTTCAAAACAGCATTTAATGCGCATTGGTCTACAAATTTTATTTTTTCTGAATGATTTTGCAAAAAACTAATTGCTTTTTGCGAAATTTCGTTAATATTCCACTTTTTGATGTTGATAAGCATCATGCCAGAATTAAAATATTTGCCTTCTTCCATAATATCCAAATCAGGCTGTATCTTGACATAATTATCATAAACCGCAGCCAATGTAAAACCCTCTAAATCTGTATTATAAAGGTTTTGCAAAGAATTAATAACAAGCATATCTGTATCCAAATAAAGCAATTTTTCAATATTTTGAGGAACTAAAATAGGAAAAAACATTTTGTAATAAACTGATGTATTCCAATGGCTCATTACCACAAATTTTTCTATTAAAGTTTCATCTACTTCATAAAAACTAATAATACTATTATTTTCTTTAAGATATTGTATGATATTTTGCTTTTCTGTTGCTGGAATATTTCTAATAATGCAATGAAAATGAAAAGCTGTTTTCTTATTATTTTCAAAAATAGAACATGCTAATGCATAAAAAGGAACAAGATAATTATTATCAAAAGCAATAGCAAGATGCAACATTTAGCGTTATTAATTTATTTTTGTGTTATTCTTTGTTTGAGATAGTATAATGTATTTTTTAGATAATATAAGAAATCACCTTGTGCAGATATTATTTTAATAATTCCTTTAATTCCTTTTTTAAGATTTTTATTCTTTATTTCATCAAAATAATATTTAGCAAAATTGCGGTAGTATTTTTGTTTATCAATGTCTATTGCCAAGTGTCTTTTTGCTAATTCAGGGAAATCTTCTCTTAGTTGCAACTCTTCTATTTGTCCACTTATGCCATCTGCGCCCACTTGTGCTACAATTATATCAACAAATTGTTTTTTTACTTCTGTTTGGTTGATAGTCTTAATAAAAAAATGCACATCAGCCCCAATAGGGTATTTCAAATCATACGTTCCAAACATATCAAAAAGTTTTTTACGAATAAAAGTTCCTTGATGATGCATAAACAAATGAATAAAAGGGCTTATTTTCAGTTCATCTGTCAAATATTCTTTTTTATATTCTCTACCACATTCATAATCAGGGTATTTCACTTTTCCATACACCAAGTCAAAGTCATTAAAATTTATTTTTTGCGTAATATTTGCCACAATATTTTCACTAAGCACATCATCAGCACCCAAAAAAAGCAAAAAATCTCCTGTTGCAAGTATAATTCCTTTATTCATTGCATCAAAAATACCATTATCTTTTTCTGAAATATATTTTATATTTATATTTTCATATTCTTTGACTATTTCCAGTGTATTATCTGTAGAAAATCCGTCAATGATATAATGTTCTAGATAAGGATAATTTTGATTTGCGACACTTTCAATACATTCTTTTAATGTTTTTGAAGCATTAAAAGTAGGCGTTATGATAGAGATTTTTGGTAAATTCATTTATGACATAATAGTTTTATACAAATCAATATAGGCATTCGCTTGTTTTTTTAGTGTATATTTTTCTTTTGCAAGAAGTGCAATACTAGTATTATCAAAAGAATCAATATTATTCAAAAATGTTTCAATAGTATTTTTTAGTGCTTCCACAGAAATTTCTGGACAAATATAACCATTTACGTTACTTTTGATAGCATCTATAATGCCACCACTAGGAAACCCTATAACAGGTGTACCACAAAGCAAAGCTTCTATCATTGTATTAGGAAAATTATCCTCCAAAGAAGGAACTATAAAAACATCAGCCGCAGCATAAGCCATAGCCATTAGTCGTTCATCTTGGATTTTACCTAATTCTACAAGATTATTATTTTCTTGTATACCTGTTTTCGCACCAATAGCACATAAGTAAATACTCTCTTGATTTTCTTGTGGCAGTTGTTCTAATGCTTTTTTAAGATAGACAAAACCTTTTCTATTATTTTCTATACTATCAGCAGCAAACAAAATTACTTTTTTATTTTGTGGCAAATCTAATATTTCTCTGCAAAAAAATTTATTTAATGGCTTAAAAATATCCGTAGGAAAACCATTAGGAATGTGATAATTTTTATATTTTCCAAATAAATTACTTTGTTCACTCTCATTTTTCAGCCACAAAGAAGGAGATACAATAGTAATATTTTTTACTTCTTTCAAGGTTTTTTCTTTAAAAGAAGCCCATTTTTTTGAACTATTTATTTCTGCTTGTGTGTATTTTCGTAGTATAGGAAAGCCATTATTATCAATACCTAAATATCTTTCTGCATAATGTTCTATGCCCAAAAATGGGTTTTGGTCGTGTAAAGTCCAAATAATTGGTTTTTTATTTTTCTGAAAAAAAGATTTCCAATCCAAAAAATTAGCAACCCAATGCAAATGAATAATATCAGCCTCTTTGTAATGAATACTTTCCATAATATCAGAGTCAGAAATAGGAAAACTAAACATTTCTAAGCCTTTTCGTTGCTTTAAAAGTGCAATACCTTCTTTTTCTTCTATTGTATTGAGAGAAACTAATTTGAGTTCTTTACTAATACGAATTACTTTATTGATAATCTTTGCTTGTATCTTAATAACTTTATCAAATTCAAAAGTATTTTTAATACTATTATCAGACTTTTGCCTTAACAAAACCTTAGAATCAACTCCTGCATCAATCAAACCTGTGTGCAAACGCAAACAAGCTTTTGCCGCACCACCATTATCATAAGAATTGATATGTAGTATTTTCATTCATTTTTTTATTTTCTTGCTTCTACAAACAAAGAATCAGGTTTAAAAACTATATTATTTTTACTTTCAAGTTCGTACGTATTCCAATCCAAAATATTACTTTCAAAAGCAGTTTTAACAGAAAAATCAGTAAAACCTATTTCTTCTAATAATTTTTTTAGTGAATATCTATCATACATCCACTGATGAATTTCTCCGCCCAAACGAAATTTTCCTATTTCCATTGCTTTTTGGTCAATTTCATCAACAAAAAATTTTCGTTTAATAAAATTGGTATAAGTAGCCATTTTAAAGAACCGTAAAAAAGATGGATTTTCCTCTTTTTTAGTATTATTGTGGTTGTTTTTTGGGTTGTTTTGAGTTGTTAAATAATATTCTCGTAATTTTCTGCCTTCCTCTCCTATTCTATCAAAGACATAAGTTTCATTGGGTATTTTCTCTTGAAATATATATTTTGCCATATCACCACTACTTTCATTACGTACAGTTTGGTCGTAGAGTTCAATTTTAATCCATTCATAATTATCTTGCGCCTGTTTGTCATCTTGTAATGCAAGTGCCAAATTTTTGAGATATTCTTTTGCTATTTGTTCCAAATCAGGAATAGCAATACGCAAAATGCCGTTATTTTTGAGTACCCTATAACATTCTTGCACAAATTTTTGCCC
>JAYVHJ010000330.1:0-5202 GCA_043771315.1 Raineyaceae bacterium | reverse complement strand
CATTTTTTACCCCAAATTTCTCCTCTAAATCAGACAAAGTAAAATCTGTATAAGCCATATTTGTAAGTTTAATGGTAAATATTTTTCTACTCTGGTTTTCTTAAACCAAGACCGCAATCCAAGATATAAGGCTTCACTTTTTCTCCTTTGGAACAATTTTCTTGTTGAATAGCAATTATCCATTTATTATTTATCTTCTCAAAAAAATAGGAATTGTATGTGTCATAACTTATAAGCTCTTTTTCTGCGTTCTGTTTAACATAGCTAGTCGTAGATTTTACAAATGCTTTATTTTTTTGCTCATTTAATGCAACTGATGAAAAGTAAGCTTCAACTGAAAAATCAACATAATCAAGATTTTGATTTTCTATCATTTTTTTCAATAATGAATCAGAAACATCACTAGGAATAAAATTAGTTGCTTTTATTTGCTTTGTTTCAAATTTCTTATTTGCATTTTCTTTTTTAATAAAATCTTCGTACATATATTTCCCAAATATAATTCCCCTATTTGCATAAGAAAGTGTATCTAAAGTGCAAAACTCACAGCCAACCATTTCTATGGGAAATGGATAATAAACCCAAACTGGTGCATTTATTTTTTCTATCAGAATATTGTAAATCTCGTATTCAGGCGTGATAAAATTTTCCTTAGAAAAGCCTGTTTCTTTCAAAATAGGCTTTTCTGCATTTTTCTGACAAGAAATTGACAAAAGAATAACAAAGAAAAATATTTTTTTCATAAGATTACTTTTATTCTAATTAGCTTGTATTCATTCATAATTCACAATTCATAATTCACAATTCATAATTCACAATTACTCTACACTTTCGCCAAGTAGTGTGCCGCCAGAGCAATTTGTTACCAAAACATTGACATAATCCCCTTTTTGATGTTGTTTTTTGGCAAAAATAACTACTTTATTTTGGCTTGTTTTTCCTTGAAGATAGTCTTCTGATTTTTTAGAAAAACCATCAACCAAAATTTTATGTACTTTGCCCACATCTAACAAATTTCTTTTATACGACATTGCCCTTTGAACTGCTATAACTTCCTCTAAACGGCGTTTTTTCGTTTCCAAAGGAATATCATCAGCCAGTTTTTTTTCTGCAGGCGTGGCAGGACGTTCAGAGTAAAAAAACGTATAAGCATAGTCATATTCCACCAAATCAATGATAGAAAGCGTATCTTGGTGTTCCTCTTCTGTTTCTGTACAAAAACCAGTAATCATATCAGAACTAAT
Organism: Raineyaceae bacterium; assembly: GCA_043771315.1. Lineage (GTDB taxonomy): Bacteria > Bacteroidota > Bacteroidia > Cytophagales > Thermonemataceae > JANYGM01. The sequence goes on along the minus strand of JAYVHJ010000330.1, from coordinate 3,958 downwards.
AGCACAAGTATCTCCCAAAATACGTCTAATAGCCGCCACACGCTCCAAATACCATTCTCTATCATAAGTGCGGTTCATTAGTTTCAAAATACGAGAATTACCACTTTGCACAGGCAAATGAATTGATTTACAGATATTTTCGTACTTTTTCATAGTATAAAGCACTTCATCTGTAATATCTTTTGGGTGAGATGTAGAAAAACGCACACGCATATCAGCAGACATAAGTGCCACTCTTTCAAGGAGTTGTGCAAAGTTTACAACTTCTGTGTTGTCATCTAATTTCTCGTTTGTTTTTAAGAATTTTTCATATTGTTTTGAAGAAATAATTTTTTCATCAGAAGTCCAAAGGTAAGAATCCACATTTTGACCCAATAAAACCACTTCTTTAAAGCCATTATCAATAAGTTCCTGCACTTCTTTGAGGATAGAATAAACGCTTCTGCTACGCTCACGCCCACGTGTGTAAGGCACAACGCAAAATGAACACATATTATCACAACCCCGCATAATAGACACAAAAGCACTAATTCCGTTGGAATGTAGGCGTACAGGCGCAATATCTGCATACGTTTCTTCCCTAGAAAGAAAGACATTTACACCTTTTTCTCCATCATCAACTTTCCCCACAAGATTGGGCAAATCACGGTAAGAATCAGGTCCTGCGACAATATCTACCATTTTTTCTTCCTCTAAAAGTTGCGTTTTGAGGCGTTCAGCCATACAACCAAGCACGCCAATAGTAAGTAACGGATTGCGTTTTTTGTAACCCTTGAGATGCATCAAACGAAAACGGACTTTTTGCTCTGCATTATCACGAATAGCGCAGGTATTTAGGAAAATAACATCAGCATTTTCTGGCTTGTCTGTGGTATCAAAGCCGTTTTCGTGCATAATAGCAGTTACGACCTCACTATCAGCAAAATTCATCTGACAACCGTAACTTTCAATATACATTTTGCGTGTTTTACCCGTATTTTTGCTTACGGAAATACGAGGAAGCTCACAAGCCTCTTTATCAATGTCTATTATGTCTATTTCAGAGATGATTTGTTTCATTTTTTTGTAAATTTTATGCTATTTCCTAAAATCTTAATTGAAAATTAAGTTTAAAATACAGCTTTCCATCATTTTCTATATATAATTTTCCAAAGCGGTGTCTTGTAGAAGATGGTGTTTCTAGTCTGATATGCTCAAATAAATGTTTTTTTAGTGTTTCCAATTCTATAATATGAAATCCAACACATTCACCATCATTTTTCATAATGATTGCACCATTTGCCTCGTGTATTCCATTCCATTTTGTTCCTGCAAAAAATCCCAATAAAATATCAACTAAAAGACGTTTAACTTTGTTTGTAAGCAATATTTCATAATCATTATCTTTAGTTTCTTCTGCTATTTTCTTAATAATTTCTTTCAAAGATGAAGTTCTTTCTTTGTAAAAATATAACAAAATTTTACCTACAATATTAGGCATTTCACTATCTACCATTTTGAGATTAAAGTCCATAGTATCTTTTTCTGCACCTACGTATTCAAATACACCACCTAAATTATATATTTCGTTTATTCTATCTCTTAATTTTGTCGTTGTATCAATATTATTTACTTTATCAATGGCTAATTTATCTAAACCATTGATTTTAAAGATAAAATTAGTATTTCCAGAAGCATTAAGTAGTTTTGGTTTTGCACCTAGATAAGATTTAATACCAAATCCTTCATTTTCTTTTTGTATTTTTTCATTCTCAATATCCAATAAAATATCCGCTTTTTGGTAGGTATTGCCACCTTTTACAAGGTGAAAACCTAGTGTATCTTGAATAATCTTAAATTCTGGTGCATTAAAAGTACCATTACTATCTCTGATAACAGAAGTTAGTAAATTTATTATTTCAGGTGTAATAATTTTGCTGATAGTTATTTCTTTTTGGCTTTTATCATTTTTATTTTGAGTAATAATAGTTGAAAGATTTGACAACAGAAATTCTACATCTAAACTTTTCGTTGTAACTTTATTTATTTTGAGAAAATTTTTATTTGCGTTAAGATTTTCATCAGAAAGATAAAGTTTTTTTTCTATTAAAAGTTTAATAAAAACTAATAATTCTGTCCATTCACCTTTATTTTTTGTTGTTTTCAATGTTGTGTTTTTTGGTGTTAGGTTTTTGAGATGTGCTAAAATATTGCCTGCAACCACTTGTACTGCATCAACAGCCACACTATTTCCTAATTGCTTTATTGCATTTGTTGGTGTAACAGGAAACTCAAAATCATCAAGAAAGCCTTGCATTTTTTTTGCTTCAATGTAAGATAATTTTTTTATTTGATTATCCACATTATAAGCGTCCCAATTGCGTTTATCTGTGATGTTTGAGCCACGCCCACCAATACGAATAGTAAAACCTATTTCTCTAGTACATTTCCCACCCCAAACATCACTCATATTAAATTTGAGGGGTATATTTTCAGGAAAAACAAAACTATTCATAAAACTTTCATCTCTAAAACCTACCATAAAGGCACGTGGGCGCAGTTGTGGCAAACCATAATCAGAGGCTTTGACGACCTTAAAATAAAACGAGTAACCAAGTTCATTTTCAAGGATATTTCTGATTGTTTTAAATGTTTTTCCATTGTCGTGGGAAACAATCCCACGCACATTTTCCAAAAAAAATGCTTTTGGTTGCTTTGTTTCAATGATTTCAGCAATATTAAAAAACAAATTTCCTCTTTCAGAATGGTGATTGTCATCAAAACCTCTTTTGTGTCCTGCCTGACTAAACGGCTGGCAAGGAAAACCTGCACAAAGTACATCAAAATCTGGAATATCTTTTGGTGCAATACTTCTAATATCTTTATTAAAAAGGTTATTTTCAAACAATTTTGGGCTATTTTGTTTATGATTTGCTTCATAAGTAAGCCTAGCTTGCTCATCAATTTCTGATGCAAAAACGCATTCTCCGCCCAATCTGTGCATAGCCAAGTGAAAACCACCTATTCCTGCAAATAAATCTATAAAAGTAAATTTTTGGTTTTTCATTTAATTTGCATTTTCTGTATTTTTAGTTGCTAATATTCTGACTTATTTAGCTCACACTCAATAACTTCATAATCATCTTTGGTAAGTTTTGCATCAGCATTTTCTCCAAATTCTTTGATAGCTTTTGTATAGGCGGCTTTGCTATCAAAAACACCTAAAAATAGGTTTTCATCATAATCTGGTGTTGCATCAGTACCTGCAAAAATATTTATAAGATATAATTTCATTTGACTGGATATTTTAGAATTATTACTTTGTTGTTTTAAGAAATACAAAGATAGATATTTTTTTAGGATTTTCAATAAAGCATAAAGTACACACTTTTTTACATACTTTTTTACTACATTTGCATTATTAAAATTAAACTAAACTTTGAAAATGAAAGCACTTGTTTTAACAGAAATAAATACCATTCAATTACAAGAAATTCTTACGCCCACGCCTACAAGTGAGCAGGTGCTTGTGCGTATTAGTGCGGCTGCGCTCAATAGGCGAGATGAATGGGCGAGAGTAGGAATGTACCCTGGAATGACGTATGGCTGTGTTCTTGGAGCTGATGCCTGCGGAACTGTGGTAGAGATTGGTGCAAATGTCAGCGCAGAATGGCAAAATAAGGAAGTTATTTTTAATCCAAACCGCAACTGGGGCGACAACCCAGAAGCGCAATCAAATACTTATAATATACTCGGAATGCCCTCAAACGGCACTTTCAGCGAGTTTATGGTTATTGATACAGACAGACTGCATTTAAAACCGACTTATCTCACTCACGAACAAGCAGCGGCACTTCCTTTGGCTGGTCTTACAGCTTTTAGGGCAGTTTTCAGACGTGGAAATATCCAAAAAGGGGATAAAGTACTTGTAACAGGTATTGGGGGCGGTGTAGCACAAATGGTAGCGCAAATGGCGCAG
>JAYVHJ010000329.1:0-3581 GCA_043771315.1 Raineyaceae bacterium | reverse complement strand
GATTTTTTCACGACTCGTCAAATCTTCAATTTCCATTTCATATTGCCTTTTTATTTGGCTAAGTGCATCAGTTTTTTCTTTCTCACGTTTTTCTAATGCTTCTTGCGTAGCAGCAAGTTCTTCCATATTTTGGCGCATTTCTTCCTCTTGTGAGCGTAATTGTTGTGCCGTTTCTTGTGTACTTTCTAGCAAAATTTGCGTATTTTCATTCATCTGTACGCTGGCAATAGTGGCAGAAGTTGTTTCTGCTACTTTCTTAATAAAATCAATTTCAAAATCTTCTAATTTCCTAAAAGAGGCTATTTCAAGTGCACCAAACACTTTATTTTCATTGATAAGTGGCATAATAAAAAGCATTGTTGGATTTGCCTCGCCCAAACCAGATGTAATATGAATATAATTATCTGGTATTTCTGTGAGATAAATACTTGTTTTTTCTATGATTGCCTGCGCCAAAAGTCCGTCATCTAAATCCATTACTTTCTCATCAAAACGTCTTCTTTCATACGCATAAGCCGCTTCTAATTGTAGGTATTTTTTACCTGTTTTATCCTCTTTGAGAGAGAAAAATCCCCCTTGATTGATGTCCAAATATTTGATAAGGTTATAAATAATGGCATACGCAAATTCTTGAAAATTAGTAAAATTATTTCTCAAAACATCATTAAATAAAGAAATACCATTATTTGCCCAGCTTCTTTTTGTACCATCTTCATCAACTTTTTTGAGATTATCACGCATTGTAAGCAAAGCCTCTCCTAGTTTGTCGTTGTCGCCTTTGATAGTAAAAGGCGCATCTAATTGGTATTTTCCAATACTAATAGCAAAATCAGAAGTTGCTCTTAAACTTTCTGCAAGCGCATTGATATTATTAGAGATTTCTCCTATTTCATCTTTTCTTTTTGTATTAAGTTTTATACTTAAGTCTCCTTGCGCTAAATTCTTGACGAACATAGAGATACGTTTGATAGGGCGTACAAGTCCACGAACATACTGAAAATAAGCTGCACCAAAAAGTATGACGTATGCCACAAAAAACAAGAAAATATTTCTTTGTTCTCTTTTTTGTTCTTCCATAAAATTCTCCAAACACAAATCACTCAAACTACCATTTTGATTAAATAAATTAAGTGTATTGTCCTGAATATACGTCATAGCCACTCTACGTTCTTGGTTAGGAGCTTTGCGCACTAAAAAGTTTTTCTGCCCGTTGTCGTTGATAGTGCTATCTATTTGCGTTGTTTGGGCTGGTTGGTTGATAACAAACAACAAATTATCTCTATATGTTTTCCAAAGTTTCTTTATTTCTGACAGTTTGGAACGGTTGGTAGCAGAAACAGGCTCTACAGTCAATTTTTGGGTGGCAATAGTAATTTCTCCGCCTCTCTCTAGCACCGCAAGATTAAAGTCGTGGTCATTGATAGCTTTTTGGAGTTCTGGACGTATTTCATTATTGCCCAAAAAAACCATATACGACAAAAAACCAAACTTTTGCGCAATGATTTCATTACGCCTAGAAACTTCCGTAACTGCATTAGTAGCAGTAAGATAATTATTACTATAAACAAGATAAACATAACTACCTATGGACAGCAATAGCCCCAAAGAAAGTGAAAAAATAGTTTTTCCTTGTAAGGTAGATAAAGTAAAATTCAGATTTTTGAACATAAAATTTTTTTACAAACGTAATTCATTGGCATAATTGCTTAGATTTACAAAAATATGTTTTTTATGTTACTAAACAAACTTGTTTTAATAATACTTATCAGAAAAATGTTATTTTTGTGTCTTTCTTTGTATTTTTCGTAATTTGTAACTGATAATTCGTAATTGATATGCAACTTATAGGTGCTTTTTCCAAGATAATCACGCTCAATAATCTACCAATAAAGGGCGCAATAAATGATAATTTGTTAGAAATAATAGAAAATGCAGGCGTTTTAGTAGCCAATGGCAAAATAATTGAAATTGATAACTTTGAAAAGTTAGTCAAAAAATATGCTCACCAAACTTCTCCAAAAGTCCATATCCAAGAAGTTCCTCCAAACCTTACACTGATGCCCGCCTTTGTAGATGCACACACGCACATCTGTTTTGGTGGCAACCGTGCTACAGATTATACTAAACGCATTGCAGGAACGCCCTATTTGGAGATTGCCAAAAGTGGTGGTGGCATTATGGATACTGTCCGCAAAACTCGTGCTTGCTCTGATGAAGAGCTACTAAAAAGTCTTTTGGAGCGCACAGAGCGTATGTTTAGTGAAGGTGTGATGACCGCAGAAGTAAAAAGTGGTTATGGACTTTCTGTGGCTCACGAGCTTCGTATGTTAGAAATCATCAATAATGCTAATGAACATACCAATATTGATTTGATTGCTACCTGTCTTGCTGCTCACGTTTGCCCACCAGAACACACACCACAAGAGTATCTTCATTTGATAGAAAAAGAGCTTTTACCACAAATATTAGCTAAAAATCTCTCAAAAAGAGTAGATGTTTTTGTGGAAGAAACTGCCTTTAATGCTCAAATTTCTAAACAATATTTGCTCAATGCGCAAAAAATGGGCTTTGATATTACCATTCACGCAGACCAATTTAGTACAGATGGTAGCAAACTTGCCGTTGAAGTAGGCGCAATAAGTGCAGACCATTTGGAAGCGACAAAAGAGGCTGAAATAAAGCTGCTTGCAAACTCAAATACTGTGGCGGTGGTACTTCCTGGTGCTTCTTTTGGGCTTGGAATGGCGTTTGCACCTGCACGAAAACTACTTGATGCAGGTTGTATTTTGGCTATTGCAAGTGACTGGAATCCTGGTTCTGCGCCACTTGGCGACCTTTTGATGCAAGCTGCTATTTTGGGCGCAAGCGAGAAACTTAATACCACAGAAACTTTTGCAGCTATCACTTTCAGGGCGGCAAAAGCCCTAAATATCAATGATAAAGGTATTCTAAAACCTAATTTTATTGCTGATATGATTGCCTTTGATACCGCAGATTACAGAGAAATCTTGTATTGGCAAGGCAAAATGAAACCTCGTTTCTTCTGGAAAAATGGAAGATTGAAGTGATTTTTAACAAATTTTTTGAAATAAATTTGGAAAGCACAATTTTAATGATTTTATTTGCAAACCAAATGGTCGGGTTTTTATAAAAATTCCAATGAATGACACCAAACAACATATTTTAAAAATTTCCTTTAGACTTTTTCTTCAAAAAAACTTTAAAGAAGTTACAATACAGGAAATAGTCAAAGAAACTGGGCTTTCCAAAGGAGCTTTTTATCATTATTTTAACAGTAAAGAAGAATTATTTTTGGAAGTGGTAGAAAATTTTTATTTCTCTGACAAAATATATAATTACGAAAAACTAGATAAAACATCTCTCAAAAAATTTTATTTGAGTTATATCTCTCACCTACAATATTTTATAGATTATCTAATGGCTACTTTTGACATTGATAAAGATTTAGATAAAGAAAATAATATCAATTATTTTACTTTGATTTTTGATGCGGTGAGTCGTTTTCCTAACTTTAAAACAAGATTAAATGAAATAAATGCAAAAGAATTTAATATTTGGTT
>JAYVHJ010000328.1:0-3268 GCA_043771315.1 Raineyaceae bacterium | reverse complement strand
TATAAACGTGTAAGAGAGCGTTATAAAGTTAAGAATTATGATGAAATTTTAGGTATTTATCAAAATCCTATGTTGTTTAAAGATGATGATTTTCTGAAGGTAGAAACATATTTTTAAGGTCAAATACAAAATTTTGAAAAAAAGCTATCTGTTTTAATCAATACCTATGGAGAAGCAAATATTGAAGGTTATTTTTATTTTATTGATAGTGAATTAACTAAAAATAAAAAATACTATGTCCAAGAGTTGGACAAGATGTCTAAGGATTATGGGGTAAAACTCTGTGTTTGCTATGGTGATGCACTTTTCAAAGAGCTTGAAATGGAAAACGAATGGCTGGAAATTTTAAAATTTCTTAAACTTTGGAAAAAAGACATTCCAGATTTACCAGAAATCAATTTTGATTTAGATGCAGAAAGTAGTTTTGAAGAGATTAAAACTACCAGCCCTGCAACATTTAGGAAATTGCTAAGTAATGATGAAATTTATAATGAAATTCTCTTGACTGTTTTTCCTGAAAAAAAGACTTTAAAATTGCTTTTAACTCACTTTAAAGAGCTTTCAGGGAATAAAATCTATCATACGTTATATAACGCTCTAAATAATAAACTTGGCAACCAAAATGTAGGTTTATTTGGATAAACAACTAAAAACGTGGTAAGTTTTACAAATCTTATCACGTTTTTACTTTTAAATTTTGCGTAGGGTATAAAACCCTACGCTATTGATAATCAGCTACTTTTTGGCATTTAAACAACTATAAAATCAGTAACGTGGGGTTTCATACCCCACGAACAAAAACATTATGGAAAAAATCTTACAAACACTCAAAAATGGCGAAATAGTGGCTTTTGCGGGTGATATTGGCTGGCTGATTGCTTGTGATACTCGCAACCAAAATGCTTGCGAAAACCTAAAAAACATCTATTTAAGTATTCCTACTGACAAATCAAAAACGCCTCTTACTATCATTTTCAAAGATATAGGACTTCTCAATACCTACGCAAAAGGCATTCCAGAGGTGGCTTGGGATATTATTGATTTTGAGGAAAACCCACTTTCTATTGTTTTTGATGTAGTGCAAGGCTTGCCAATTACTTTGGAAAATACCACAAATACCGCTGTTAGATTCGTAAAACACGGACAAACAAAGGATATTTTACACAAATTTGGACGACCTTTACTATCTATGGTAGTTTCTGCTGATTTTCTCAAAAATAATGCAGCAATAAATTATATTGACACAAAAGAAGAAACGCCCACACCCAAGCATACGCTTATGCGACTTGGTGAAGGTGGAGATGTGAAATTTTTATAATAGCCCCTAAATCCCAAAGGGGACTTTAATACACTTGAAAACGAACTTGTATTACTCCCCTTCGGGGCTGAGGGCTGATTTTAAACCTATTTTTATGCAAAATTTTATAGAAGAATTGCGTTGGCGTGGAATGTTGCAAGACGTGATGCCACAAACAGAAGAACAATTACAAAAAGAAATGACGAGTGGTTACATTGGTTTTGACCCTACGGCAGACTCTTTGGGCGTGGGAAACCTTGTCCAAATAATGACACTACTTCATTTCCAACGCTCTGGACACAAACCCATTGCCCTTATTGGCGGTGCGACAGGAATGGTTGGAGACCCTTCTGGAAAATCTAAGGAAAGAAACTTACTTTCTGAAGAAATTTTACATCATAATCTTGCCTCGCAAAAGAAACAATTAGAAAAGTTTTTAAACTTTGATTGTGGCGAAAACTCTGCTGAAATTGTTAATAATTATGATTGGTTTAAGGATTTTTCTTTTTTGGATTTCATTCGTGATACAGGAAAACATATTTCTGTGAATTATATGATGGCAAAAGATTCTGTCAAAAACCGCCTAGATGGTGATAATGGAATGTCTTTTACAGAATTTACCTACCAACTTATTCAAGGATATGATTTTTATCATCTTTGGAAAAACAAAAACGTGCTTTTACAAATGGGTGGCAGCGACCAATGGGGTAATATTACCACAGGAACAGAGCTTATACGTAGAATGGGCGCAGGGAAAGCATACGCACTCACAACGCCACTTATCAAAAAAGCAGACGGCACTAAGTTTGGCAAAAGTGAAAATGGCAATATTTGGCTAGATAAAAAACGTACTTCTGCCTACAAATTTTACCAGTTTTGGCTCAATGCGAGTGATGAGGACATAAAAAACTATATTCGTATTTTTTCTCTCAAAACAAAATCAGAAATTGAAAGTCTAGAAATAGAGCAAGAACAGGCAAGGCATTTGCGCCCAATGCAACACAGTTTGGCTGACGAAATTACGGAGCGTGTTCACTCAAAGCAAGATTTGGAAGCTGCTCAAAAAGCCTCAAAAGCACTTTTTGATAAGAATTTTGTAGAGAAATTAGCAGACCTTTCTGATGAAGAGTTAAATGATGTTTTTGAAGATAAAGCACAAACTAAAATCACGCAAGCACAAGCAAACGAACTTTCTTTGATGGAAATTTTGAGTTTGGAAGATTTTTGTTTTGTGGAAAAAGAAGAAGAAAATGAAACAGAAAAAACAGAAAGAAGAAAATTAGAAAAGAAACTTTTTGCATCAAAACGTGAAATCAAAGATTTGATTAAGGGAAATGGCATAGGAATTTCTAACGTAAAACTCACCAAACCAGACGCAAAACTCCAAGATTTTCAACAAATAAAAGGAAAATATTACATTGGAAAAAAAGGCAAAGAATTTTTCTTGATAACTGTAGTAATTTAACGAAAAACGTCTCTACAAATGACATTACGTAAATGTATTTGTAGAGACGTTACTTGTAACGTCTGAACGTAGAAAAGTATATTTATGCTAATCCAATATTCAATGTATTCGTTTCTTGTCGTCTAGACGTTGCTTGCAACGTCTCTACAATAAACCAATCAAATAAAATCATTTTTTGCATAATATCAATCTGTAAAATAAAATATTCGTATATTTGTGCATAGCTAAAACTCATAATTCATAACTCATAATTCATAACTCAAAATGGATATTCTTTTTGATAATGTTCCTTCTCTTGATTTGGCTGATTTTACTTCAAATGATGCACAAAAAAAAGCAGAATTTGTCCGCAAATTGGGTGAAGCCTACAACAGTATTGGTTTTGTGGCTATCAAAAATCACGGACTTTCTGATGCCCTTACAGAAAAACTTTATGCAGACGTAAAAGCCTTTTTTGCGCTTTCTGATGCAGAAAAACAACAGTACGAAATAGAAGAAATAGCAGG
>JAYVHJ010000327.1:0-10759 GCA_043771315.1 Raineyaceae bacterium | reverse complement strand
AGAAGCATTGCCTTTGCTGAGATTCCATTGCCCATCTTCTACGATGTCATCTTCATCCATTCCACGACATTCAACAGGGTCAATACCCAAATTTTTGATAACTTCTTCTACTATTTTGTAATAATCTGTGAGTACGCTCATAGTTTAGTTGGGATATTATTTTTCTTTCAAAAATGTAAATAAATCTTGGATAAATCAAATTTCTTGCAAACTTTTTTGTTATTATCTTTGAAAACCTACTAAATTTGTTTCCTATCTTGTTTACAATTTAAAAAAAAAGAAATTCAAATGAATATTTCACCTATAAGTATCACACCACTTGCTTTGGAAGAAGTTAGAAAAATAATGGCAAATAAAGGTATTCCTGCTGGTTATAGCCTGCGTGTGGGTGTACGTGGAGGCGGCTGTGGTGCATCTTTTATGTTAGGTTTTGATACAGAAAAAGCTTTTGACCAAATTTATACGTATGAGGATATTTTAGTTTTGATAGATAAAAGACAGCTAATGTATGTTTTGGGCATTCTGATAGACTATGAGCAAACCGCAGAAGGTATAGGATTTACTTTTGCAAAGCAATAAAACTAATCATTTTTCTCAATAAAATCAAAAACCTCTTCTGCAATCCATTCGTAGTAGGGGCTATCCAAATGCACTTTATCAGGCAAAATTTGCGCTAAACTAAGTTTTTTTTCTTTCATTTTATTGATAATGGCTTTGTGTGTGTCCAAAAAATATACTTTATGCTCTTTCGCAACTGCCTTAATTACAGGAATATAACCTGCAATAATAGCATTTTGGGGCGTATCTGTGGGTGTTGGCGTGAGAAGTAATACCAACATTTTTTCTTTTTTAGCTTTTTTGACTATTTCTGTAAGATTTTTTTTGAGCATTGCTTGCGTAAAGCTACTGTAAGCATCATTTATACCAAATTTCAAAATAAGTAAATCAGGTTTTTTGGGTGAAATAAGGTCATCAAAATTTGTAAGTGCTTGGTCAGAACGCCAACCATTATGCCCTTCATTGACTACTTCCAGCAATATTTTAGGATATTTTGCACCAAACATTGTCGCTAGTTCTTGTGGATAAGGTTTATCAACTTGTTTGGAAGAAATGACAGAAAAGCCATAAGTAATACTATTTCCAAAACACACAATTTTAATAGAATCTTGTCCTAAAACTGCTCTTTCTTTGAGTTCTTTGAGAGATGTAAGTTTTTGCTTTTCCTCGTTGTAGAGTACGATATTATTCATAAAATTATCAATTTTGACTATTTTTTGAGGAATAGTATCTTTTGTATTTGCTTGATTATTCACTTGATTATTAGGGATTTTGCAGGCACTCAACAAAATAAAAATAAAATTGAAAAAAGTTTGCATAAATGTAGTCAATTACGAATTAACAATTACGAATTACGGAAAGTACATAAAAAGTAGTAGCAAAATAATTCACACCTCAAAATCACTTCTTAAATGCTTTTATTTGTGCATTTAGGCTAATAAGTTGATTGTCCGAAATTTGGGTATATTGCTGTATTTGTTGTATCAAAAGAAATAATTTTTGAACTTCTTCTTGTGTCTTAGCTGCTTTTTGTGCTATCTTCTCTACATAATCAAGATTTGGTTCATTGATGTTAATAGATAATTTGGTGCGAATGTAAGAAAAAAGAAAATTTATCTTTTTTAAGGCAAGATTTTTATGGTCTTTATTTTGAAAATAAAGCACGCCAATAGTATCTGCAAACTCCAAAGTAGTATTTTTTGGCGCATTGATAATAGGAATTGGGCGTTGTTTGCGTTTTGCCATAAAGAAAATAAGAAGCAGTATAGTTACCACAAGCACATTAAAAGCCCAATCAATGGCTTCTTTTGACTTAATGACACGCAAAAGAGAAGATTCTTTTTGCGTTATGGGGTCATATTTACTATATTTGTAATATTCATCCCAAAGTGTGTGCTGATTTGGCAAAAAAGACCAAGATTTTGCCACAAATTCTGCATTATTTCTACTCATAATGTTATAATTCGTGAAAGCAATAGGAGAGCTGCTTACCCAAAAATGCCCTTTCCCAAACTTTATAGACATATAAACAGGCTCATTATGCTGATTAGTGGCAAGTATAGCCGTTTTGGATTTGTCAAAATCTACAAAATAATGATTAACAGAATTATTTTTGTAGAGATAATTTTTCTGTGCTTTTAGACTTTTAGACGTAAAATTAAGCTGAATAGAATCTCTACCATTAAAGGAAATGTGCGAGGCAGTGCGTAGAGCCAGTTTTGTACCAAAACTTCCTTCAAACATTTCTGCTGCTACAAAAACATTTCCGCCGTTTTCAACAAAATCAAAAAGCATCCGAGTGTCTTCCGTGGTGGGGTTAAAAAACTCTGAAACAAACAAATAATTGATGTTTTCTCCCACCAAAGGTGTTGCAATAGCTTGTTGATAGACTGTTTGAGAGGTTTTTTCTACTTTTTGTCCCACAAAAACATCACCCAAAAGCTCGTAAAGTAAAAAACTACCATACGGAATTTTATCTCTGTTGGAGTACGAAATACGCCAATCAATAGGCTTTTTCTTGTTGCTTTCCACGTATATAAGCACGCCAACAAGCAAAAAAATCATAAAAATATAAAGAAAATTTTTTCTCATTTCAAACACTACATTTTATTAAAAACTTCCCCAAATATAAAGAAAAATAACACAAAACGTATTTTTGTGAACAAAATTTCAATATTTTTATATTTATTATATTTTAATCATATTATTGATTTTGTTGGTGTTTTAGCATAAAAAAACCGCCATAATAGGGCGGCTTTTTTGTGTTTGGTAGTTCAATTTTCGTATTTTAAACAGTCTCTTCCACATTGATAACTTCTGGCATAGGAAGTAGCATACTATTTTTGAAAGTGGCAAGTACCACCATTGATTGCATACTATTTATTTCGTCTATCTCGCTCACATTCAGCATTAAGGCTTGATAAGACACAATATCTTTAGCAAGTATTTTGAGTAAGAAATCTGACTGACCTGTCATATGATAACATTCCACAATGTTTTCTATTTCCATAATTTGACTTACAAAAGAGTCAATAATGGCTTTTTTGTGGCTTTGCAGGCTTACTTGTACGAAAGTCGTTACACCAAGACCAATCTTTTCAGCATTTAAAATAGCGTGATAGCTTTCTATAAAGCCGTTTTGCTCTAGTCTTCTCACACGTTCTAGCGTGGGTGCAGGTGAGAGGTCTATCTCTTTGGCTAGTTGTGTATTGGTTATTTTAGCGTCCAGTTGTAGGAAACGTAATATTTTATAATCTGTGGGGTCTAGTTTCCAAATTTTTTTGTCTGACATTGTGGTATTATTTTGATGATTTTTAGGTATAAGATTATGTTCTCGTTTTAAAGTAATAATAACGGTTTTATCATATAATTATTGTGCAAAAGTAAACATTTAATAAGTATTTTAAAATTTTTATTTCTATTTCTTTGTTATCTTTTGGAAACATTGGTATTTTTGCCATTATTTTGACTATTTTTGTAGGTAAAATAATATCAAGGCAAAGTTCAAAACAAATATTTTAAAAAAATATTTTGTATTCTTAATAATAAATTTAGTATATTGCAAAGTGAAAAATAATAACGAACAACAATTTGAGTATAAATCAGTAGAACAACTGAAAACAGCACTCACAAAACAAGCTAAAAGCTGGGTTTTTGACGAAATAGACGAAAGTAGCACGGAATTTGCTCACTTTTATTTTACGGGCACACACGAAGGCAAAGAAGTTATCTTTGATGCAGCTTTATATCCGTTGGAGCTTCATTTTCATAGCCTTTTGTTTGATATGTCAGAAGAAAAACTTTTGAAACTTTATCCTAAATATAAAGGTTTAGATGGTGATATGCCTGACGGAATGACAGAAGAAATGGAGGAAGAAATAGAAGAAAAGCGGGCAGAACTAATGGAGGAGCTAGAAGATGAGGTAAAAGTAACTGAATTTGTTGAGGTTACGGTAGAAAATCCTACGTACATTTTGCTTGATGTTTGTCTGAATTTGCCAGAAGTAACGCCAAAAGCCATTGACAATTTTGTCAAACACTATGTAGAAAAAACTTTTAAAACTGACGAAACGGCATATTCTTTCAGCCTTGATTTGGAAGATGATGAAGACTAACTTTTCAATTACGAATTATAAATTACGAATTACGAAGTTGTTTTTTAGAGAATAACTAAAACTAAAATAAATAGTTTTAAATTAGAAAATACTTTACAACTATGAGTATCCACAAGATAAAAACAAAACTAATCCTTTCCTACTCCTTCCTAATATTGGCTGGGGTAGTTTTGGGTGGGATTTTTCTTTACTTTTTCTTCTATATTGAAGGCTATTATGTATATAGAAAAGAAGTTGATAATCTCAAATACCTTACTTCTAATGCGCAAAATTTGCAAAAAGATTTCTTAAGTCTTGATGCAAATAGTGAGAATTTTATGCGTACCCAAAAAAGTAAAACTATTACTGCTTTTGATATCAACAAAAAGGCTATCAATGAAATGCTCAAAGAGCTTGAAATTGACCCAATTACACCGTCATTAGGACTTTCTGAAAATTCCAAAAGAAGTACAGAATTACTTGCAAAGTATCATACTACTTTTGATGTGTTGAAAGATAAGGTTTTGCAACGTGGTTATAGAGATATTGGACTTGAAGGTAAAATGCGTGATGTAGCACACGAGCTAGAAAATCTTAAAGGAAAAGTACGTGAAGTGGATATTTTGACCTTACGCAGACACGAGAAAAACTTTATTATCAGAAAAGAAATGAGGTTTGTGGAATATTTGGACAAGGCTTGTGAAGATATTGTACAAAACCTAAATGATTCTTTGAGTAAAAGTGCAAAAACAGAAATTGCAAGTGCCGTAGAGAGTTACAGAGTGATGTTTAAGCAAATGGTTGCTATTGAAAAAGAAATTGGTTTTACGCAAGAAGCGGGCATACGTGGGCAACTGACAAATATTGTAAAGAAAATCAATGATGAGGTTGAGGCTTTTGATGTGATTTTGACTTTGCACACTGACCAAATCAAAAATCAAGCGTGGCTTATTATTATTTCTGCAACGCTAATAATGCTTATAACAGCATCTATTTTTGCGGTTTATTTTGCCAACAGTGTTTCTAAACCAATAGAACTTTTAGACCGTATTACGCAATCTGTTGTGAAAGGACTTAGAAATCAGGAACAATTTTTGGAAAGAATTACCTCTGATGATGAAGTAGGTAATCTTGCTAAGAACTTTAAAGTAATGCTTTCCAAACTAAAATCTAGTATTGCAGAAGCAGAAAACAAAAATATTCAGTTGGAAGATTTTGCTAGGGAAGAAGCTAAAAGAAGTTGGTCTTCTACTGGGCTTTCTACTTTTGCGGATATTTTGAGAAATAATCACGAAAACGTAGAAAAACAAGCATTTGAGATTATTGCAACGCTTGTGCGCTATACAGAAAGTAATCAAGGTGGAATTTTTATTGTCAATGATGAAGATGAAAATCATAAATTTTTGGAACTTAAAGGCAGTTATGCATACGAAAGACAGAAATTTTTGAATAAAACCATTGAATATGGTGAGGGACTTGTGGGTTCTGTATGGAGAGAGCAAGATACTCGTTTCATTACAGATATTCCACTAAATTATGCTAATATTACCTCTGGACTTGGACAAGCAACGCCAAAATCTTTGCTTATCATTCCTATCAAAAATGATAATAAAGTAGAAGGTGTGTTGGAACTTATGTCGTTTAAAGTGTATCAACCTTTTGAAATTGATTTTATAGAAAGCCTTTCTAGGCGTATTGCTACTACTATTGCAGCCGTAAAATCAAATGAGAAAAATGCACAATTACTTTCTGCTTCCAAAGATTTTGCAGACAAACTGAAAATCAAAGAAGAAGAACTCAAAAAACAACTGCATAATTACGAAAACTGGGTACAACAATTTGAGGCTAAACTTAATGCAGTTGCAGACGAGGCACACGTTTACCAAACTATCATCAATAAGGTTTACGAAGGAATTATCCTTACAAATGAGAAGTTTATTGTTACCAAAGTCAATAATCACGTTTTAAAACGCTTTGGCTACAAACGTCAGGAACTTGAAGGGCAATCAGTTGATATTTTGATAGAAACAGACTACGCCAATATCATTGATTTGAGAGAAAAAACTTTTAAACTAAGTTACAAATCTTTCACTCAAAACGTAACAGGAAAGGTAATTGACAATGTTGGTGGTATTTGTCCTGTGCAGATGATGTCAGGAAAACTAGAAATTGAAGATAGAATTGTTTATGTGTTCTTATTCAATGAAGATAGTTCTTACAAAAATATTGAAGACACAAGCAATGAACGTGAGCCAAAAAGAGATGATTTTTCAATGTTTCAATAAAGGCAAATAAATAATAATAATAAAGTTTATAGATAATTATATTTTCAATAATTATCTATAAACTTTGTTTATTAAACCTCATTACAAGACACTCTAAAAATTATATAAAATGTATTTTACGAACCTTTTTGGAGAAATCACGCAAGAAAACGAACCAAGCGTAACTAGTGACTTTAAGTATGTCAATGGCAACACAATGAAAATAAATACCAATAACTTACTAGACCAATATTTTACAAAAACTTCAACAGCTGAATATCTATTAGAAAAAACAAATGAAATAATTTCTTTATATGAAGGTGATATGGAGAACTTTCAATGGATTGAGCCAAGCGCAGGTAATGGTACTTTTTTTAATTTATTACCAAAAAATAATAGAATAGGCATAGATATTCACCCACTTAATGACGAAATAATACAGTCTGATTATTTGCAATATAGTTTACCTAAAAACAAAAAGAGCATTATTATTGGTAATCCTCCTTTTGGTCATAGAGGCGTAATGGCATTAAATTTCATCAATCACTCCAAAAATGCAGATTATGTTTGCTTTATCTTGCCAATGTTTTTTGAAAGTAAAGGCAAAGGTTCTGTAAAATATAGAGTCAAAGGTTTTAATTTAATTCATTCGGAAAGATTAGTAGAAAACGCTTTTTATAATCCTAATACCAATAAAAATGTAGATGTAAAATGCGTTTTTCAAATTTGGAGTAAAAACCACAAAATTAATGAGGAGGAATTTAGTTGGTATAAGAATAAAAAAAATGAGCCTTTTGGAGATTTATTAAAAATCTATACAGTTTCATTAGCAAAAAAAAGAGAATGTGGCAAAAGATGGATTTATGAGGAAAAAGCTGATTATTATCTTTCATCAACTTTTTATGGTAGTATTTCAGTTGTAGATACCTTTGAAGAGGTAAAATATAAATCAGGTGTTGCTATTGTTCTAATAACCCAAGATGAGATTATAAGAAATAAAATTAAAGATTTATTACAAAATTTGGATTGGACTAAATATGGTAGTCTCGCCACCAATGCCTGCTATCATCTTGGAAAGTCTAATATATTCAGTGCCATACAAGACAATATTGATAAAATTAAATAACTATTAAAAATGAATTTAGAGAAAAAATTTGCTGAAATAATTGAACGAAAGCATAATGAGTTAAATTTAGGTAAAGATTATACCGAAATATTTTCTAAAATTAGGGATTTTGAAGGTAATGCAGTTGGACAAATTGGAGAAGAATATATGAAACTGATAGTTGCAGAAGTAACAGATATAGTTGAAGATGGTGTCATACATAATGAGTATGATATTTTAACACAATCAGGAAAGTATATTGAAATAAAAACAGCTAGAAAAGGACGAACTGGTAATACTTTTCAGTTTAATGGCATCAATCCAAAATATAACTATGACTACCTAATATGTTTAGGTATTTGTGAAGACAAGCTACTTTACAGGTTATTTTTGAAATCAGAAACAAAATATATTCATAAAGAAAGAAATCATTTTATTGTTCAAGGAGACTATAAAAGACAACTTGTTGAAATGAATCCAGGTAATAGCGTTAATTTTAAGCTTACAATTAAGATGAGTGATTTATTTGATATTTCAGGGCTTTTAGATGAATTAAAAGGATTATTTCAATAAAGGTAAATAAACAAAAAAAGCCCGCTAAAATATTTTAGCGGGCTTTTTGAAGGATTTAGGGGCTATTTTTTGCTTCTTTTTTCAGCTAATAACAATGCTTCATACGCATTGATAACGCCACCAGAAACAGATAATTCACCAAATTTTACGGCATCACCTTTGCCTGGTCTTCTCACTTCTACATCTTTATATTTTACGGAAGATTCCATTAAAATATTTTTAAGTTCCACAGCAGTAAGTTTTGGGTAACGGCTCAAAACAAGTGCTGCCACACCAACTGCAGCAGGGCAAGCCATGCTTGTACCACTTGCATTGCCATATTTTGCATCAGGAACAGTAGAATACAAATCAACACCAGGAGAAAATATATCTACTTTTGTTTGTCCGTAGTTAGAAAAGTTAGCAGGAAGATTTTTGCTTTCAGCCTTCCAGCTAGATGCTCCAATTTCCAACCAATTTGTAGCCTTTCCACCACTCAAATAATAAGCATTTGGAAAGTTATTATTATCTTTATTATCCAAATCTTTGCCATCATTTCCAGCTGCATGTATCAGCAAAACGCCTTTCTTTTCAGCGTATTTCACAGCTTCATCTACATAAGATTTTTGAGGAGAATAACCTTTTCCAAAACTCATATTGACAATTTGCGCACCATTATCAACAGCGTAAAAAATAGCATTAGCAACATCTTTATCACGCTCATCTCCGTCAGGAACGGCACGTAAGGACATAATTACAACATTATCAGCAACTCCATCAATACCTTCACCATTTTGGCGCACTGCTGCAATAATACCTGCCACGTGTGTACCGTGAAATGCCTCTGGACCTTCTACGTTGTTATTTCCATAACCTTTTTCTTGCAAATTATCAGGATTATCACCCACCACAGTAGAACTATTGAAAGTATCATCATATTGATAATTTTTTTCGCTAGAATTATTTTTTGCTACTTCTGCATCAAGAGCTTCATTAAGTTGTTTTTCAGAAGTAATACCATTTGCTACCATTTGCATATAAAATCCCTTAGCTTTATCAAGCTCTGCATCTCCTTTTGTGTCTAATACTTTTACTTTGTCTTCTGTAAGTTCTTTTGTATTAAGTGCTTTTTCAAGTGCAGGAATGCTATTTTTATACATTGTTTTCAGCATTGCTGCTAATTCTGGTGATACTCCACCACCACCCCCTGCATTTTGCGCTTTACCTTTTTCAAATTCACCTTTTACTTTGAGATAAAGTTTGTAGTCTGCGCTTGCTTTGTCGCTTTCTGATGCGTTGGCGAACTTTTTGCCTAAACGCACATATTCACGTGTAACTTCAAGTGTTTGAGAGTTTACATTAGATTTGCCATCTTTGCTACCCAAAAAATTCCAGCCGTTGATGTCGTCAATATAGCCATTTTTGTCGTCATCAATACCATTTCCTGCTTTTTCTTTCGTATTTACCCACATCACTTTTTTAAGGTCTGGGTGGTCTGGCTCAACGCCAGAATCAATAACAGCAACAATTACTGGTTTTTTCTTATTGGCTTTTTTCTTTTTTAGGAGTTCTGTGTAGGCTTTTTCTGCGCTTACGCCACGAGTTTTGTCTGCTTTTTCGTCAAGATTAAACCAGTTTTTAGGAGCTTCTTGTGCGTTTGCACTACTTATAACAGCTAAATTGAAAACTGCAACAGCACAAAAACCTAAGACATATTTTTTATTGAACATAAGATTTTATTTTAAGGAATATTTTTTGGTTTTGATATTTAAGCAAAAATAAACAAAAATCTTACCAAAAAAAATAAAAACACAAAAAAACTCACCCCAAAGAGGTGAGTTTTTCCCATATGCTTATTAAAATCAACTTAATTTACTAAACTTATTCCCTTTATTTTCTTACGAAAATTTCTTTTGCCATTGTTGGGTGTTTTAGTGCAACGACACCAACAATTTTTTATTTTTTAATAGGAGCAAAGGCTCTCATATAGTCTTTTACTGTTCCTACGACTGTGTTATAGACGTTTGTGGTTGTGTTTGAAAACTCTTTGAAAGGCTTTACAATAGTGCTAGACCATTCTTGGTACATTGTGTTCCATTTGTCGTTGAGTTGTTCTACTTTTTCTTTGGCAGAACTGTCAAAACCAGTATATTGTGTTGTAATGTCTTGAAAAATGTCTGACCACGCTTTATTCATATTTTGTGTTGTTTTTACAAACTTCTCAAAATGCTGTTTCATATCATCAGAGAGTGGCTTTTGCTTTAATTGTAGTACAAAGTCTTCCATTATTTTGGTTTGTTTTGCCTGCCAATTTTCATAAATTCCGCCAATCTCTTCTATCATTCTTGCCGAAATCCCATCAGATAAGAGTGCTTTCTGCATCATTTCAGATGCTTGCATAAAATTCTCTAGTAATTTTGTATGCCCATTTACCCACAATTCTATTATTTCTTTAGAACTATCCATTTAGTTTATCTTCTTGTCTTGCTTCTTTTCTGAATTTCTTTCTTTTTGATGCTACAAAGGTAATCAACTTTTTAATGATAATATAATTTTTTAAAGATTATTTTTATGAAAAATGCCTATTTTTTATAAAAATGATACTTTTTCGTTTTAAAATTGTATTTTTCCAAGATGACGAAAAGGAGTTTTTAAAATAATAAAAATTGGGTTTTAGCAGATTTTTC
>JAYVHJ010000326.1:0-3516 GCA_043771315.1 Raineyaceae bacterium | reverse complement strand
TAAAAAATTGCCACAAAACGTGGGTCTATTTGAGCTATTTTCTTAAAATAGTTGGCTACTTTTTTCTCGTGTTTTAGTTCTCTTTCTTTTAGTAAAATTATTTCCTTTTGCAGGTCTTCTGTTTTCACTTCAATTGGTTGATTTTCAGTTGGTTGTACTTCTTTTGTTGATGCCACCAAATCAGCAAGTGAAACATCTAGATGGTAGGCTATTTCTTCTAGTGTGTCTATTGTAAAATTGTGCATTCCGCTCGTCCATTTTGATATTACTGATGGCGTTTTGTCCATTATTTTGGCAAATTGGGAATAAGAAAAGCCTTTTGCTTTGATTAAATCATCTATCTGGCAAGCAAGTGCTATTCTTGTTGAGTTCTGTATTCTTTGAAGAGGTGGTGTTTCTGCTAATATTCGTGCAATTATTGCACTCTTCATTTTTCTTGCTGGTTTATAATGCTGTGTCATCTTGATTAAAGTTTAGGTTGCCTAGCACGTAAAAATAAACTAAATACTTGACTAAACCTAAAATTCACTCCAATAAGCACCTAAAATTTAGGTGCTTATTGTGGTGGTTTGAAGCTTTATTTTTAGAGTTTATTCTTATTTGCAATTTTTTATTTGCAGTTTTATTACTTCATCACCAAAATTTTTCGTAAATCCTAACTGTAAAGAAAGTTCAATGTCTGCACAAGCTTCTGCTTTTTTCTTCATTTCTAGAAAAATTAACGCTCTATTTCTATAAGCATACGGATTAGTTGGTAGTAATTTTATGGAATAATTTACATCTTTTAGTGCCTGCTCCAAATTACCATTTTTGTACTGACAAAACCCAAGATTATTGTAAGAATAGGCTTTTCCAGCTGTATCTTTAGTTTCTGTTAGTTGAATTGACTTTGTAAAATCTGCAATAGCCAAATTATATTTCTCTTGAGCAATAAACACAAAACCTCTGTCATTATGTATTTCAGCATTATTTGGATTTATTTCTATGGAATTATTAAAATCTGCCAATGCCTTTTCAATATTTCCTGTTTTTTTAAGTGCTATACCTCTAAAATACAAGGTTTTAGCATTTTTAGGGTCTAATTGCAAAAGGTAATTACAATCAGAAATAGCATTATCAAACTTATTACTTCTTAGAAAATACCCTGCTCGTGTTTCTAGCAATTTTGTATCATCTTTTTTGCCTATTAGTGCCATATTTATGTCCTTGATTGCTAGTTCAAATTGCCCATTTAAGCTATAAAAAGTTGCTCTATAGCTGTAACCTTCATAATATTTAGGATTTATTGCTATTGCTTTATTAAAGGCAAATAGAGCTTCATCATCTCTTTTTAAGAAATATAAAGTCCTAGCTCTGAAAGCCCAACTAGCAGAATCAGCAGAATCAAGGCTTATTAACTTATCAAAACCATTTAACGCATTTGTATAATGACCCGCATTAAAAGCAATAGTGCTTTCTCTAACAAGTTTTTCTTGTTTCTGCTTATTTTGTCCACACGCCTGCAACTGAAATATGATAATTGCAATTAAAACCAGCAAATAGTTAGTACGAGTAATCATAATTATTGAACAGTTTTTTATTTAAAATTTAAAAAATTCCTGCAAGATACAAACTTATCACCTAACTGACCACAAAAAAGCACCTAAATTTAGGTGCTTTTTATTAGTTTTCAACTTTATTTTTTGGTAGAATCTTTCTTTGGCATTTCCACAGGGATTTCTGGGGCTGTTTCCCTCTTTCTATTAAATTCTTTCATCAGTTCTTTGTATTTGGTGGTCATCATATTTCTGATTTTGTCCGCCTCAACAATATTTTTAGATGTTCTCAAAGAATTTTCAATACTTTGCAGCATAACATAACTCATATAACGCTCCCTACGGTCATTGATACCTTTTTCGTACATATAATCTAGCTGTGCTTGTACCTGCTTACTAATCTCATCACAATAGGGCAAAGCAAGTTTTGTTTCACCTGCTTCCAAAAGTGCGCCCACTATTTGCGCTGTATAAAGGTCGTGTCTAAATACACTAGGAGGCATTTTTGCCAACGCAAAAAGGATAGTTTCTTTTGCTTTTTCTTTCTTGTTTTCTATTAAAAGTTGTCTTGCAAGCGTTTCAAAATTACTTCTCAAATTATAGATAAAACGGTAGTAATTTTCGTCATAATAACGCTTAGGATTATCTAGTTCTCTGTAATAAAATTTCTTATCAAAAGATTTTCCATTTAACATAATTTGCTCTCCTTTCACCATATTTTTGTACATAATATCTGTGTTTACGTACTCCATTACACCTTGCTCACCTTTATAACCCACTTGCGCAGGCACAAGACGTTTTGCTAAACCTTCTAATTGCAAATACTCTTGCAAACCTAAATTTTGGCTCTGTCCAAGCGTTGTAGAGAAATAAATAGGGCGTTTCCAGTTGTTATTAGCAATCATATCCAAAATAAGCAAATCATCTTTATAAAAAGTGCTTCTATCAGAGTTCCAGCCCATAGCATTGCTGACAAGTGAGTCTGCATCAGGTGGAATTTGTCCTTTTATTTGGTCTAATGGTGTTTCTACCAAAAGTTTTGCAGATGGAATAGTCGTAACAGTATCAATACTAATCAAGTTTTCAATGCTTTGAGTTCTTGCATAGTCATCTAAACGGAACATTTGTGAGCGTGTTGTGTAACCACCACTGCCATCTTTTGCTTCCTCTGCAAAACGCACCATCAAACCTTGCGTAAATTTACTGCCTTCTTTGAGCAATTTAAGGTATTCTTTCAAAGGAACACCATTTTTATAGACTTTTTGTGCTTCTTCTTTTGATAAATAAGGACTTGGATAAACAACAATTCTCTCATTTACGCCTTGTCTAAAATCTTTTTCTTCCAAAGAAATAGGCAAAGGCGCAGACTCATAAGCAGCAGTTTTCATTTGTCCTGCATACCAATCTGTTCCCAAAAGGCTCAAATTACATACTCTCACGTCTGTACGGTAGCCTTCTACTTCTTGTACGTACCAAAGCGGGAAAGTATCATTGTCGCCGCCAGTAAACAAAATGGCGTTTGGCGCACAAGAATTAAGTAAGTTTTTAGCAGAATCAACAGAATGATAACGCCCAGAACGGTTGTGGTCGTCCCAACCTTGTTGCAACATAATAATAGGAACAATACTTCCTATCACAGTAGCAATCATTGGCGCAAGTATTTCAGCTTTATTTTTATTTTTGATAAGTGTAGAAATCCATTCAGAAAGTGCCATAACGCCCAATCCAATCCATATTGCAAAAGCATAAAAAGACCCTACATAAATATAATCTCTTTCACGTGGCTCTGTTGGCGGAGAATTGAGGTACAAAACAAGCGCAATTCCTGTCAAGAAAAACAATAAAGTTGTCATAATAAACACTTTTTTATCTCTCAAAAACGTAAAGAAAAAGCCCATTACACCAAGTAGAAGAGGTAAAGCATAAAATCTGTTTCGTGCTTTATTTTCTGTGATACTTTTAGGAAGACCTTTATCAGAGG
>JAYVHJ010000325.1:0-17399 GCA_043771315.1 Raineyaceae bacterium | reverse complement strand
GCTAGTTCTCGTATGCGTACCCCACAAACCAGCGTAAAACAAGTACAAGCTACCAAAAAAGATGGCACAAAAATAATTATAGAAATAAATACTAATTCTTTTGAGCAAGGACGTGAAAAAATCACTGTTGCTACAATGAAAATGGTATAATATTGAATTATAAAACAAACTCGTAGCAAAAAGCACACTAATAACCAGAAAGTTTTTATTTTCTGACCTCTCATCACAACCAAAAATATGAAAAACTATCAAGGAAATAGATAGTGTGACGTAAAGAAGCAATGCTTATTTTCAATGAACCAACAAGTTATGAAATTCTATCTAGTAGTAGTTGCTTTTTCCATTTTTGTATGTAGTTGTGTAGCTACTCATATGAAAGTGCCCAATAGCTGTGATTATAAGGGTGGATTTTCTAAAATTATGCTTGACAAGGCTATAAAAAAGTACCATCTTACAATAATGGAACTGGGGGAAGACATAATATCAATAGAAGTTGATAGTTGTGTGCTTCGTGGAAATCAACTTAAACTATGGGCAAAAACAATAAAACCAATATCTGAACCTAACAAATTGATGCAACCTTTTCAAGAGGTATCAGTGTTAAAAGCTACTAGAGTAAAAAATAGCTTTAGTATTACTGATACACTGACTATTACAGATAAAAAAGGTGTGTTTTTTATTAAAGTTAAAATTGATAAATTAGGTAATGAATATTTGATTATTCCGCAAAATGATAACACAGGTATATGTTATAAACTAACTGATTTTATGCCTTAGGAATGATGTTTATGCCTTCCTTGTGGTATCAAGTTTTTCTACCTAACACAAAAAATGCCCTAGCAAGCTCGTACAAGCAAAAAGTCCCCATATTCGTGTGGTTTTTAGTTCGTTGTTGGTATCACTGGTTAGAACATCAACAACAGCAGGAAAATATATCCAATTACCCAGAAGCATTATTTCTTTTCGTCCATTTGACAATTTCAAACCAAATAACACTTACAAATCCTACTAAAATACAAATTCCCAACTGAAATACGCCTAATTGTTCAAAAGAAAAGAAAGATGTTACTGGCGGAACATACAAAATTATTCCTGCAAGGACTATTGTACTCAAAATTATCCCTAAAACCATAGGATTTTTGTACTTTAAGGTCGTCCAAATAGAATAATAAAAGGAACGGTTGATAAGCGTAAGGAAAATATTAGCTACAATAAGTGTCGTAAAGACCATTGTTCTTGTTAATTGCTCATCAGCACGCAAATAAACGGCATATTGATAGATAAAAAGAGCACCAATAGTAATAATTAAGCCCTGCACAATGCTTGTAGAGAGTTCTTTCCAGTTAAAAAACGTAGTTGTAAGCGGTTTTGGCGGTGCTGACATTGTATTTTTCTCTATTGGTTCTCCTTCATAGATAATTGAGCAGGTAGGACCCATTATTAGTTCCAAAAATATGATGTGCAAAGGAGAAAATATATTTGGATATGCCCAACCAAGTGCCAAAGGAATGAAAACAACGAGTATAATAGGAATATGAATGGAAATAATATACTGAATTGCCTTCTTTAAATTGGTATAAATCTTCCTTCCCATTGAAATAGCGACCACCATTTTGGATAAATCATCTTTTAGAAGTATCAAAGAGGCTGCTTGTTTGGCTATTTCAGTACCTTTTATGCCCATAGCTATCCCAATATGCGCCGCTTTGAGCGCAGGACCGTCATTTACGCCATCTCCCGTCATTGCGACTATCTGTTTTTGCGCTTTTAGAGCTTCTATTATCTTTAATTTGGCTTCTGGGAACATTCTGACAAATAAATTAGTCTCCATAACGCACTTTTTTAGGTCTTTTTTGTCTAATTTTATCAAATCTTCCCCTAAAATATGCTTTTCATAGCCTACAAAGCCTATTTGTTTGGCTATTGCGGTGGTTGTTTCTGCATTATCACCTGTAATTATCTTCACAGAAATCCCTGCTGTATAAAAATTTTGCAAAACTTTCTGTATATTTTTCTTTGGGGGGTCATAAAAAGCCAATATTCCCACAAATTTAAAGGAAAATCCCTCTTGTTTTTCTGGAAAATTAGTTCCTTTAAAGGTTGCTTCTGCCACTCCAAGCACTCGTAAACCCTCACTAGACAAACTTTGGATAGTTTTTGTTATTTCTTCTTTCTCTGCTTTTGATAAATGCGTTACATTTATTAATGCTTCAGGTGCGCCTTTTGCTGCAATGATTTTATTGCCGTTTTCATCAGCAAAAATATGCGTCATCATAGGCGGAACACCTGCTAAAGCGTATTCGTGAACGAGTTTATAGTCTTTACGAGTGTCTTTTTGTGTAGTTTTTGTATAAATTTCGTGTAATGCTACCTCCATAGGGTCAAAAGGGATAGGCTCACTCGCAAACATAGATACCATAATGAGTTTTTTAGTGTCTTCATCAAGCTTTTTACTCAAATCAGAGAGCTTTTTAGTGTCTTTATTTGTATTTTTAGTGTCTTCATTGATGTTTTCAGTCAAATCAACGAGTTTTTTAGTAGAAAACACATACATTTTAGCCAAACTCATCTTATTTTCAGTCAAAGTTCCCGTTTTATCAGTACAAATAACGGTTGCGCTACCTAAAGTTTCAACTGTTTTCATCTGTTTTACGACAATTCCTTGTTTCATAAGTCGCCACGCACCCAACGCCATAAAAGTTGTGAAGGCAACAGGGATTTCTTCAGGCAAAATACTCATTGCTAAGGTCAAAGCTTTGAGCAAACTATCCAAAATATTGAGAGATTTAGCGTAATTGATGCCCCAAACAACCAAAAATACGCACCCTCCAATAATTGCCATCTTCTTTACAAAGCTTGCTATTTGTATTTCTAGTGGAGTTTTTTCTTCTTTGATGCGTTCAAGGCTTTTTCCTATCTTTCCAAGCTTAGTTTCATTGCCTATTTTGATAATTTCTGCTATTGCAAGCCCACTTGCAACGGTTGTTCCGAGATAAACTTCTTTATTTTCTGTATTTTTATCCTTAAAAACGGCAAAAGATTCCCCTGTGAGGATAGATTCATTCACAGAAAAGTCATTTGAATGTATAATAACGGCATCTGCACTAATAGAAGTGCCTTCTTCTATCATAATACTATCTCCCATAACCAATTCTTCACTTTTTACGGCTATAATTTTGCTATCACGAATAACTTTTGCGGAAGGTTTAGCGTAATCTTTAAGTTTTTCTAAGGCGTTTTTGCTTCTTGAGTATTGATAAAGAGAAATAGAAGTCTGAAAAATGATTGCACAAGACAAAAATATGCCATCTCCAGTTTTTCCACTAATAAAATAAATAGAAGAAGCGACCAAAAGAAGCACCATCATAGGGTCAGTACCTATTCGTATGAGTGTTGCTAAGAACTCACTTTGTTTTTTGTAGGATAATTCATTTTTTCCGTGCTTGTGACGTGCTGCAACTACCTGTGAATGGGTTAAACCTTGTATATTAAAAGTATTTTCAGTCATTATGAGAGATTATTTTATGATGTTTTTGAATTAATAGTTTATATTATGACTTATTTTGTCATAATTTTTAATTTATTTATCACCTAATAACAAACTCCACGTTTTCATAGAACTACTATGGTCAGCAATTAGCTTTATTATGCTTACAAAAGGGATAAAAAGTATCATTCCTGCCGCTCCCCACAAGATTCCTCCTATTATTATGCTAACAATTATCACTAAAGTATTAATTTTTAGCCTTCCGCCCACCGCAAAAGGGAATATTAAGTAAGATTCTAAGACTTGCACTAAGCCAAACATAGCTAAAACACTGATTGGATACCAAATAGAACCAAATTCTGCCCAAGAAACTGCCACAGGAAGCATTGCGGCAATCATTATTCCTACATAAGGTATAAAAGTGAGGATAGAAGCTATAAAACCAAACAAAAAAGGGTGCGGTACGCCTATTAATAACAGTCCAACGCTATTTAAAATACCCACAATAAGATAAACAAGTGCCATTCCTTTGATAAAATTATAATAAGTTTGGATTGTTTGCACCAAAATTTCGTGTATTTCTGCCTGTTTTTCTTCTGCAAAGATACCGTACAGCACTTTTACAAGCATAGTACGGTAAAAAAGTATCAATGCAGACAGTATTGGTATAAGTGCCATAGAAAAAAGCCCAGCAGAGAGAGAACTAGCTGTAGTTTTTACAAAAGAAAGCATATTTGCGCCAGAATTATCAATAAAATTATCTATAAAACTTTGTTGTTTTTGGTTACTTATACCCAAATTATCAGCAAAATAGTTGGTTATATCAGCAAAAGAACCATCTAATTTAGCTTTTAAACCCTCCCACGCAGTAGAAAAGCTGATAATTTGCACAAAAAGCAGGTAAATTACGCCTAACATCACCAAAACCAAACCTAAAATACAAATTAAGATACTTAAACTTCTATTAAGTCCTTTGTTTTCTAGCCACCGACACACAGGATATAGTATAAAACTAATAAGTAACGCAAAACTTAGGGGTATAAACAGCGTTTTCCCGAAATAAAGTATCACTGCACCTAAAAAAACGTAGTTAAGTACGGTAAGCAGAGAAGGTTTTTTACTTTCATCAAGCAAATTAGGGCTGTAGGGCGTGGGTATCATTATTTTTTTTATTGATGTTGATAAATAATTATTGCTACAAAAGTGAGTAATGTATTTTGGAGATGTTTTGTATAATTTTGAGAAAGGTTTGTATAATTCCTACTATACATTTGCGTATCCGTTTCCTCACGTTTCACGTGGGGTTATGGTAGTTCAACCTCGTTGGGGTTGTTTTTACAAAGAAAACTGTATTAAAAACCCTGAAAGGGTTTAACAATCATAACCCCACGTGGAACGTGGGGAACGACAAACAAAAACTAATAGTATAATTCCTACCTAAACTAAAAAGCCACACTAAAATAATTAGTGCGGCTTTTTGGTTTAATACAAGTTTATTTTGTTTATTTATGTATTAAATTTTTCACTTACAATTTCTCCAAAATCCTTTTAATAGAAACTGCTTCAGCAATTTTAGCATTTACATCAGAAATATTAACACGTTCTTGCACTGTGGTATCTCTGTGGCGGATTGTTACCATTCCGTCTTCTAGCGTTTGGTGGTCAATAGTAACACAAAAAGGCGTTCCTAGCATATCTTGACGTGTATAATTTTTTCCTATTGCGCCACGCTCCTCATAAATGGCATTAAAATCATACCTCAAAAGCTCAAAAACCTCTCTAGCTTTTTCTGGAAGACCATCTCGCTTAATAAGTGGGAAAACTGCCACTTTGATAGGCGCAAGTGCAGGGTGAAGTTTTAAGAAAGGGCGGATTTTTTCCTCACCGTTGGAATCTTTTCCAATATCTTCTGTGTAGGCGTTGCACATAGTTGCTAAAAACAGTCTATCAGCTCCAATAGAGGTTTCTACAACAAAAGGCACATAATTTTCTTTCAATTCTTCATCAAAAAATTGTAGTTTTTTCTTTGAATGAATTTGATGTTGTTTTAGGTCAAAATCTGTACGAGAGTGTATTCCTTCCAGTTCTTTGAAGCCAAATGGAAACTCAAACTCAATATCAGTTGCGGCATCTGCGTAATGCGCTAGTTTTTCGTGGTCGTGAAAGCGTAATTTTTCAGCAGGAATGCCAATAGCCAACAAAAACTTGTGTCTTTTTGCTTTCCAGTAATCAAAATGTTCTTTTTGGTCGTTTGGACGTACAAAATACTGCATTTCCATTTGTTCAAACTCACGCATACGGAAAATAAATTGCCTTGCAACAATCTCATTTCTAAACGCTTTGCCTATTTGCGCAATACCAAACGGAATTTTCATACTTGTTCCACGACCGCTTTTTTGCACATTCAAGAAATTGACAAAAATACCTTGTGCTGTTTCTGGGCGCAAATAAATGGTTTCAGATTCTTCTGCAATAGCACCCATTTGTGTAGAAAACATCAGATTAAACTGCCTTACATCAGTCCAATTGCTTGTTTTTGAAATAGGGCAAGTAATTTTTTCTTCTATTAAAAGATTTCTAACACTTTCCATATTTTCAGCAGTAAGCAAATCAGCCATTTTTTGGAGAAGTGTTTGTGCTATTTCTTGGCTGTTTTCCTTGTTTTCTTTTCTAATTTCTTCAGCTCTATTTTCTATCAAAACATCAGCTCTATAACGCTTTTTAGAGTCTTTATTATCCACCATTGGGTCGTTGAAACTATCTATATGTCCTGACGCTTTCCACGTAGTTGGGTGCATAAAAATAGCAGCATCAATACCTACAATATTCTCGTGAAGCATTGTCATAGCTTTCCACCAAACGTTTTTGAGGTTATTTTTTAGTTCTACGCCATTTTGGGCATAGTCATAAACTGCTTGCAAACCATCATAAATTTCGGAAGAAGGAAATACAAAACCGTATTCTTTTGCGTGTGATATTATTTTTTGGAGATTTGCCTCTTCTGGCGTGATTTTGCTTTTATTATTTTTATCAGACATCTTTTGAATTAGGAATTAGGAATTAGGAATTAGGAATGATAATGCAAAATTAAGAAAAAAGATAAGAATATTTTTGTTAATTCTAAATATTGTTAGCTTTGTGCGGATTTTATTCCTCTTCCATAATAGCAAACTCCAACGCTTTTGAAAGTTCGTTATAGAGGTCTGAAAGTATGTTTTCTGGCACATCTTCCCACTTTATAGGAGTATTTGCTATTCTCCAATCATTATCACCATACAAAGTATGCCAATAACTTTGGTCTTTTTCATCAGAAAATTCTGCATATTTTGCTCGTGTTTTGCCTAAATCTGTTGTATTTATTTTTGTAACAAAGATTTTAGAAATTATTTCTTCCTCTCCGTAAGGAGGCGCACAAATATATTCTTCAAAATATAAAAATGCCTTAAAACCTTCAGTACCAAGTGTTGTTGTGTAAGTACAAGAAAAAAACTGCATCAAATCACTTTCCTCCAAATCATATTTCCATCTAGTTACGTCTGGTGTTGGAAAATCTGTTTGGCACAAATACTTAAAAATATTTGTGCAATTTACTTGTTTGCCCTGATAACTTTGTATCTGCCTAATTTTTTCTGCGTTTGTCATATTTTATAAGATTAAAAATTCTACGCGTCTGTTGCTTTGTTTTCCTTCTTCTGTGGTATTTTTTTCAATAGGTTTTGTAGCTCCAAAACCTTTAAAAGAAAGCCTTGCAGCATCAATTCCATTGTTTGAAAGATATTCTAAAACTGATTTTGCCCTGTTGGTAGATAAATTTTGGTTGTCCGCAGGCAAACCTACATTATCTGTATGTCCCAAAATCTGTATTTTGAGTGTATTTTTATCCTTCAAAAGTGTGATAAGTCTGTCTAATTCTGCTTTTGACTCATCTCGCAAATTAAATTTACCAAAATCAAAAAACAAATTATTGAGCCTAATTGTCTGCCCAACTTCAATAGGCGACAAATATAAATCTCTTCTAATTTCTTTATATTCAGTTAGTTTACTCAAATCAATATTCTGACTAACAGGATAATACTCTTCTTTTTTACCCAAAAAACCATACAAAATACCTGCAGGCAAAACTATTTTATAGCTTCCATCTGTGGCATTGGAGCTAGCAGTACCCAAATTTTTGTTAGAATTTTTCACTTGGAGGTCGTTGTAGGTAATATCTACACCCAAAGGCTTTTTAGTTTTGCTATCATAAACATTCCCATACACCAACACAACAGGTTTTGGACGTGCCGACTTAGGCAAAGCAATCCTAATAATATCTGAAGAATTATTTATTCCATCTTTTGTAGAGACCATATACGCATACTCACCAGAGGCAGGAATGGTATAATAAGCGTCCCAAGTATCAGTATTGATAGTATTTCCAAGATTTTCTGGCTCACTCCAATTTGTCCAAGAGTCATCTAAACGCTTAGTAACAAAAACATCGTGACCACCAAAACCAGGCAAACCATCAGTAGAATAATAAAGTGTTACGCCATCAGCTGCCAAAAATGGTGAAGATTCATTACCATAAGTAGAAACAGTCGCCCCAAGATTTCTGGGTTCTGACCATTTGTTCTTGTTTTCATCAAAAAAGCTCATATATAAATCCCTAGAACCTTGTGTTTCATCACGTTCCACAGACATTATAAGGACTTTTTTATCAGACGACAAACAAAATTCGTAGAAAGAATTTCTACTATAAAAATTTTCAATATTTACTTTTGTAGGCATTTCCCATTCACCTGCCTTATTTTTGTTAGTAATAGAAATTCCACCACCAGAAAGCGTACCATCAGCATTATAAATATTGCCCAGAAGTGCCGTATTATTATCTGGCGTGATAGAAATCATAAAATTGTGTCCATCTGTATTGAGTGGCTTTCCCATTTTAGTGGCTTTCCCCCAAGTATTATCTTTCTGACGTTCAGAAAACCAAATATCATCTAGCTCATCTTTTTTGTAGCTATCA
Source organism: Raineyaceae bacterium (assembly GCA_043771315.1). Taxonomy (GTDB): domain Bacteria; phylum Bacteroidota; class Bacteroidia; order Cytophagales; family Thermonemataceae; genus JANYGM01. The sequence continues at coordinate 8,904 of JAYVHJ010000325.1, read as the reverse complement.
TAGCTAAAATAAATGGTTTTTCCATCAGGAGAAATCAACGGACATTTTTCCTCAAATTTATTATTCACGTTTGCGCCAAGTTTTTCTTTTTTGAGTGTTGCTGGCACTCCAGCTAGTAATTTAATGGGCGTTTTATCTTGTCTAAAGCTAATATTATCAGCAACAGCAGTCATTTTACCATTAACATTAAGACCAAAACCAGTAATATTTTTGATTTTATTAGCGGCATATTCATAGACGTTTGTATCATTGATAAAAAACTTCAAATTGTTTTCTTTCTTAATAATTTTCAGTGTATTGTATTCCCAAGGTTCTTTTTTAATATTTTTGTTGGCTGTCCAATCTTTGAGTGTTACCCATTTCCCTGCAGATAAATGGACAATTTGGTATTTCCCTCCCGTAGAAATAAGAAAGAGAAGTGGTTCTGTTGTGCCAGCAAGTTCTATTCCATAGCCACTCTGTCCTTCTCCACTAACAAAAGCAGCTGTAAGTTCAAGTATGAAATCTTTTTTAGGGTGGATATATCTCGCTATTTTACCAGAGATTGTTATCCCACCTACCAAAACTTCTATACTAAGTTTTCCGTCTTTGATTTCCCTTATTACTTCTTGTGTTGTTCCTAGTGCCCACAAATTTTTATTATCTGAAAAATTATCAGAAAATAAAGTATCTTTTTGAGCGTTTGCGCAAAAGTGAGCAAGAAAAAAACTAACTAATAGTATTTTTTTCATTGAGGTAATTGTTTTTGGTTTGAGATTGTTTTTATTTGAAAAATACCTTCTTGCATAATATCAATTTACAATATCAAAAATTCTACACGTCTGTTGCTTTGCCTGCCTTCTTCTGTAGTGTTTTTTTCAATAGGTTTTATAGCTCCAAAACCTTTAAAAGAAAGCCTTGCAGCATCAATTCCATTGTTTGAAAGGTATTCTAATACTGATTTTGCCCTGTTGGTAGATAAATTTTGGTTGTCTGCAGGCAAACCCACATTATCTGTATGACCCAAAATTTGTATATTGAGCTTTTGATGCGTTTTGAGAAGCAAAATAAGCCTATCAAGTTCTGCTTTTGACTCATCTCTTAAATGAAATTTACCAAAATCAAAAAACAAATTATTGAGCCTAATTGTCTGCCCAACCTCAATAGGTGATAAATACAAATCTCTTCTAATCTCCTTATATTCAGTTAGTTTACTCAAATCAATATTCTGACTGACTGGATAATACTCTTCTTTTTTACCCAAAAAACCATACAAAAAACCTGCAGGCAAAACTATTTTATAGCTTCCATCTGTTGCATTAGAACTAGCAATACCCAAATTTTTGTTAGAATTTTTTCCTTGGAGGTCGTTGTAGGCAATATCTACGCCCAAAGGCTTTTTAGTTTTGCTATCATAAACATTCCCATACACAAGCACTACGGGTTTTGGACGTGCTGACTTAGGCAAGGCAATCCTGATAATATCTGAAGAATTGTTTATACCATCTTTTGCAGAACTCATATAGGCATACTCACCTGACGCAGGAATGGTGTAATAAGCGTCCCAAGCATCTGTATTGATAGCATTTCCAAGATTTTCTGGCTCGCTCCAATTTGTCCAAGTATCATCTAAACGCTTAGTAACAAAAACATCGTGACTACCAAAACCAGGCAAACCATCAGTAGAATAATAAAGCGTTACGCCATCAGCTGCCAAAAATGGGGAAACTTCTTTGCCATAAGTAGAAACAGTTGCACCAAGGTTTCTGGGTTCTGACCATTTATTAGTATTCTCATCAAGAAAACTTACATACAAATCCTTAGAACCGTGAGTTTCATCACGTTCCACAGACATTATAAGGACTTTTTTATCAGAAGACAAACAAAATTCATTGAAAGAATTTCTATTATAAAAATTTTCAATATTTACTTTTGTAGGCATTTCCCATTCACCTGCTTTATTTTTGTTGGTGATAGAAATTCCATTACCAGAAAGTGTGCCATCAGCATTATAAACATTGCCTAAAAGTGCAGTATTGTTGTCTGGCGTGATAGAAATCATAAAATTGTGTCCGTCTGTATTGAGTGGTTTCCCCATTTTAGTGGCTTGTCCCCAAGTATTATCTTTCTGACGCTGTGAAAACCAAATATCATCTTGCTCTGCTGGTGCATTATCATCTTTTTTGTAAGAGTCATACGTAAAATAAATAGTTTTCCCATCAGGAGAAATGAGTGGGCATTTTTCGTCAAATTTATTATTGACCCCCGCACCAAGTTTTTCTTTTTTGAGGGTTGCTGGCATTCCTGCAAGTAATTTTATAGGAGATTTTTCTTGTTTGAACACCATTTTATCAACTAATGCAGTCATTTTGTCGTGAATAGTAAACCCAAAATCAGTAACATTTTTGACTTCATTAGCAGCACATTTATAAACACTTTTATTATTGATAAAGAACTCCAAATCATCTTCTTCTTTAGTAATTTTCAGTACATTGTATTCTAAGGCGTTTTTTTTGATATTTTCGTTTAGTGTCCACTCTTTGAGATACGTCCATTTGCCTGCAGAAAGATGCAAAATTTCGTATTTCCCTTCCGTAGAAATAATAAAGAATAGCCTTCTTGTGATGCCTGTAAGCTCTATACCATAGCCACCATTTCCTTCTCCACTAGCAAAAGCAGCCGTAAGTTCAAATGTAAAATCTTTTTCAGGGTGAACATATTGCTTTTTTGTGCTAGAAAATACTTTCCCAGTGACCAAACCGCCAAGCACTAATTTACCATCTTTTATATTTCTTTCTGTATCTTTGGTTGTTGAAATTGTCCATTTATTTTTATTATCTGAAAAATCATCAGAAAATAAAACATCATTTTGGGCATTTGCACTAAAATGAGCAAGAAAAAAGGTGAATAATAGTAGTTTTTTCATTGATGTAATTGTTTTTTGATTATTGTGAAAATTAGCTTTATTCTGAATGATTTAACAATATGTGTGCCATTTTTGCTTACATTTCTTTTGAATATTACAAAGGAACTAAAAAAATTGGATAAAAAAAATACGGCATTTGCCGTATTTTTTAATTTGTTGTTTTTAATTGAATTTGAATGTTTGTACCTTCATTTAGCTTACTTTTAAGCAAGATTTGCCAATTATGCAAACGTACAATAGTTTTTACGTAGCTAAGTCCCAAACCAAAACCTTTGACATTATGAAGATTACCAGTAGGAACTCTATAAAAAGTATCAAAAATATGCTTTTGATGCTCTGATGCAATGCCAATACCATTATCTTCAATAGAAAAAAGTATTATTTTACCTTTTTTTTCTGTTTTAAGAGTTGTTTTGATGATGATTTTGGGTGTTTTATTGATGTATTTTGTGGCATTATCCAGCATTGTATTGATGATATTTCCTAAATGTACTTTATCTGCAAAAATAGTAATATTTTGTGCATTTAAGTCTAAAATTATCTCAAATTGTTCTTGCCAATTTTTGAGAAAATCCACCAAAAAATCATCTAAAATAATATTTTCTTTTTGGAGTTGTATTTCCTCTTTTTCTATTCTTGCCAACTGCAAAACACGTTCTACTTGATTTTTGAGGCGGTTGTTTTCTTCTGCAATGATAGTTACGTATTTCAAATGGCGTTCTGGTTGGCTAAGTATTTCTGGTTTAGAAAGCGTTTGAGTAGCCAACGAAATAGTAGAAATAGGCGTTTTAAACTCGTGAGTAAGTGTATTTATAAAATCTTTTTGTAGCGTTGAAAGCCGTTTTTGCTTCAAAATAACAAACATTGCATAACCAAAAAACACCACCACAACGCCCAAAATAGCCGACATTCCTAGCCAAATATTAAGTTCTTGCAGCAAAAAACCTGTTTTTTGAGGAAAACGAATACCAAAATAATAGTTGAATTTGTCCCACTTTGGTAGGTGTTTATCTTGTGTAATATTATTGTCATTTTGGTTCATTTTCACAAATTTTCCATAAACAACTTTATCCGTAGCACAATCATAAATACCGTATTCAAAGTTTGTGATAAGGTTTTTCTTCTGAAATTCTGTTTTTAGGTAGTATTCCAGTACATTGGCATCTATTTCGGTATTGACATTGACCACAAAATACTTCGGACTAAGTTCTTCCACAGAGTTGATATTAGGGCTAGTTTCGTGCAGAATTGCTATTTTACGTGCCACTTCCGACAAAGAAATAAAAACTTCTTGTCTAAATTGCTTTTCTCTCACGTCCCAAGCCTTGCTCAACCAATAAACTTGCATTCCGACAATGCCAAGCACACACAAAACCCCCAACAAAATAACAAAACGAATATTTACCATAAATAGTTGTGAGTTATGAATTGTGAGTTATGAGTTATGAGTTGTATTTCTATGTCTTCTCTGTGCCTAGGTGGTGAAAAAATCAATGTTTAAAGTGCCTAAACCCTGTAAAAACCATAGAAATCTCATTATTATCACAAAAAGCAATAGAATCTTTGTCTTTAATAGAGCCACCAGGCTGAATAACTGCTACAATACCCGCATTATACGCAATTTCTACACAATCAGGAAAAGGAAAAAACGCATCAGATGCCATTACAGCCCCTTTCAAATCCATTCCAAAAGCCAAAGCCTTTTCTATTGCGTGTTTGAGCGCATCTATACGTGAGGTTTGCCCCACACCACTAGCAAGCATTTGAGAACTATTTGCCAAAATAATAGCATTTGATTTGCTATGTTTTACGAGTTTATTTGCCAATAAAAGTGCTTTTATTTCGTCTTGTGAAGGTTTTTTGTTGGTTACAAAAGTTAAATCTTTTTCAGTTTCATTTTTAATATCTTTTTCTTGCGAAATAATACCATTTAAAAGCGTTCTAAAAGTTGTTTTTGGTTGAATATCTTGCTGATTTTCTTTCTGATGTAAGATAATTCTATTTTTCTTGTTTTGGAGAAGAATTAAAGCATTTTCATCAAAATCTGGAGCTATCAAAATCTCAAAAAACAAACTATCCATTGCTTGTGCCGTTTCCAAATCAATTTTCTGATTTGCTATCAAAACACCCCCAAATGCAGAAATAGTATCAGCAGCAAAAGCTAGTTTATAGGCTTCGTGTAGGCTTGTGGCAGTAGCACAACCACAAGCATTATTATGCTTCAGAATAGCCACAGTAGGAATTTTTGCATCAAAATCAGCTATTAAATCAACAGCAGCATCAACGTCTAACAAATTATTATAGCTTAATTCTTTGCCCGAAAGTTGTGTAAAAATCTCTTCTAAATTTCCAGAAAAACTAGCTTTTTGATGTGGGTTTTCTCCATAACGTAATGTTTTAGTACTAATTTCTGCAAAATATTCAAAGATTTTTTTGTCATAATTTGCTGTTAGTTCAAAAGTTGCTAAGGCTAAATTTCTACGTTCTGACAATGTAGAAGTGTTTTTTTGCAAAATTTCTTCTAATATTTGGTATTGATTTTTAGAAGAAATAACCAAAACATCATTAAAATTCTTTGCAGCAGCACGAAGCATAGCCACACCGCCAATATCAATTTTCTCAATAATTTCTTCTTCTGAAATTCCTTCAATGTTTACGTTAGCAGCTACTACGGTATCAGCAAAAGGATATAAATCTATCATTACCAAATCAAATGTAGGTATTTGATAATGAGAGAGTTCTGTTGTGTCTTGCTCACTTTCTGAACGTGCCAAAATACCTCCAAAAACCTTTGGGTGAAGAGTTTTGACACGCCCAGAAAGTATTTCAGGGAAACCTGTCAAATCTTCTATTTTGGTACATTTTATGCCCAAATTGATGATGTATTGATAAGTGCCACCAGTTGAATAAATTTCTACTTTATTTTTATCTAAAAGTCTGATAATTTCTTGAGTACCGTTTTTATTAAAAACAGAAATAATTGCTTTTTTTATTGTTTTTTCGTTCATTATTATTTAATTGTGTTATTGTTTGTCGTTAGATAAGGCAGTGCCTTATCTCTACATTTGTCAAAAAACGTAATTCGTAATTGTTAATTCGTAATTGAAAAAATGTGTTCTAAAATATTTTTTTCAGTTTCAGAAAGTTGTATATTTCGTCTTTGCATTACTTTTTGCGCTACGTCTAGGGCTTTTTGAAAGTCAAAAGTAACAAAATTTGCACCTTCACTCCACGCAAAAGAAGGAACAAATTTGCTAGGAAAACCGCCACCAAACACATTAGCACTCACCCCAACGACAGTTCCAGTATTAAACATTGTATTGATACCTGCTTTTGAGTGGTCGCCCATTGTTAAGCCACAAAATATTTTGTTGGTATCAATGTAAGTTTTTTGCTCATAGTTCCATATTTTGACTGTAGAATAGTTGTTTTTGAGGTTAGAAGTATTGGTATCTGCACCCAAATTGCACCATTGCCCCACAACAGAATTACCCAAAAATCCCTCGTGTCCTTTGTTAGAATAGCCCCAAATCACAGAATTAGAGATTTCGCCACCCACTTTGCAGTAAGGTCCAATAGTCGTATCACCTTTCATTTTGCTTCCTATACTTACAACTGCACCCTCACAAAGCGCAAAATTCCCTTGAATAACACTCATTTCTTGTACTTGTGCGTTTCCACCAATATAGATAAAGCCTTTTTCAGCATTCAAAACACAGGCTTTGAGGTCTGCACCTTTTTCTATAAAAACATTTTCAGGATTATAAACAATGGTATGTGGGTCTAAAATAGGCTGACTTTTCCTGTTTTTAGTGATAACAGCAAAATCTAGGGCTATTTCTGCACCATTATTACCAAAAATATCGTGAGAATAGCATATATGTGTAGGCGTAATGTCCGTATTTTGGACAATTTCAAGAGAATTATCCAAGTTTTTATTTAAAATACTATGTTCTGTAATCTCTCCAAAACTAAGATTTTGACTAGTACAATATGCAATAATAGTATCCTTATTTTTTAAATAATGACCTTCTTTTAAACTCAAAATCAAACGTAAAAGCTCCTTATTTGGGCAAAAAGCAGCATTTATATAAATTTTCTCTTCTATTAAAAAAGGATAATGTGGATTTTTAATTTCAAAAGATGCATATTTCACTTGTAAATAATCATCAGTTAAATAATGGACTTGCGTATCTAATGAAATGCCTAAATATTCGCTCCATTTCTCTGCAATGGTCAAAATTCCTACACGCAAATCCGCAATAGGGCGTGTAAGTGTAAGCGGGAACAAATTTGTACGACTTTTGGGTGTGTCAAATAAAATTAAGTGCATTGAAAAAGAGTTTATTTTATGAACATTTTTATAATAAAATGCAAATTCCTGATAATCAATTATTTAATATGCGTAGGGTATAAAACCCTACGCTATTGATAATAAACATAAAACATTGATAATCAGTAGCGCAGGGTTTTATACCCTGCGTATCTTTATCCACAATATTAAATAAAAATATTCAACAGAAATATTATCTAAAAAATTGTATTTTTCAAATAATTTCTTATTTTTGTAGTCTATGTTTCTGAATTTCTACTAAATTTTCTGCAATTTAATGGCTTTAAATACTGCTAACGCAACTTCGTCTAACTGGCGTACACGTCTACAAACACTTGGGAAAGAACAATTTATCATTGATGAAATGATACGTTTGGGCTTTTCTGACATCACGCCCACGCAACAAGAGCATTTTAAGAAAATTTCTGATGAACTTGCTAACATCAATACAGAACTTTACAAACTTCAAAAAGAACTAAACGGCATAGAAGATGTTACGCCGCTTCTCAAACAAATCCGCCAAAACCGCATAGAACGTGTGCGTGCCAAGCGTATTGTGTCAAGAATGGAGAAAGAAGCCAACGCCAAACTTCATCAAGAAAATATCACAGCTCGTGAAAAAGCCACTCCTAGCCATTTGGGAGATGATATTTCTGCGGGACTTGTCTATACAAATACGGATTTAGAAAAGCTAAAAGCAAATAATTTGCCTTTGGTGGAAAACCTTACAGAACTTGCAGAACTTTCTAAATTAGAAGAAAAAAATTGGAAATGGCTTTCTTATCATAGAAGAGTTGCCAAAATAGACCATTACACTCGTTTTGAAATTCCTAAGAAAAAAGGTGGTACTCGTCAGATTGCCGCACCCAAAAAAACACTTAGAAAAGCGCAAACGTGGATTTTGGAAAATATTTTAGAGAAAATCCCTGCTCACGAAGCTGCTTTTGCTTTTTTGCCAAAAATGTCCACAAAACTTAATGCAGACAATCATCTTAATAAAAACATTGTTGTACGCATTGATTTAAAAGATTTTTTTCCTTCTATCAAGTTCCCACGAGTAAAAGGGCTTTTCCGTTCTTTTGGGTATAGTGAGGCAATAGCAACCATTTTTGCGCTTGTTTGTACTGATGCGCTACGTGTAGAGGCAATTTTAGACCAAAAAAGTAGTTTTGTAGCACTTGGAGAAAGATTTTTGCCACAAGGTGCTTGCACTTCCCCTATGATTACAAACCTTATTTGCAGGAAATTAGACAACCGTTTGCAAAATTTGGCTCAAAAATTAACAGAAAAAACTGAAGATAGTTTAGCGCAAAAACATAATTTTTCGTACACTCGCTACGCTGATGACTTAGTTTTTTCTACAGAAAGCAAAGACCCTGCGCTGATGAAACAACTACTTCATTTTGTCAATAAAATTGTAGCTGATGAAAAGTTGGAAATCAATAGAGAAAAAACAATGATAATGCGCAAAAGCCAGCGACAAACCGTTACGGGTGTACTTGTGAACAATAATGAAACTAAAATTTCTCGTACAGATATACGAAAATTCAGGGCGTTTTTGCATCAATTTAAGGCAGTTGGAGAAGTAGAAATGTCTAAAAAAATAGGAAAAGATGCTAAACATTATGGAAAAGGCTATTTTTCTTATTTAAAGATGATTTCACCC
>JAYVHJ010000324.1:0-3256 GCA_043771315.1 Raineyaceae bacterium | reverse complement strand
ATAAAAAATACTATCAGGCTCAAAAAAGGAATGATGCTCAAAAATATGGTCAAGGATTTTGCCATCTTGTTGGTATTTCATTTTATCAATGGTTTTTCCTTTATCAGAAAGCAGTTTATCTATCATATCTTCAAAAACAATATTATAATTTTTGCATAAAATAAACTCTTCTTTATTGCTTTCTTTGCCACTTCCAACAGATTTTTTTTCAAAATAGGCAATCAATAAAAACAGTAATTTTTTGAATTTATCTGAAAAATATTGTTGTTTGATGCTTTTGAGTGTACGCAAGGATTTGCGCTCAAAATCTTGTGAAATTTTCTGAATAGTGATATTTTCTAGCGAAATATTAAATCCATATTGCAATTCAAAATGTTTTAGAACAGAAAAGAAAATAATAAGTAACTCATTATCATTATTTTGCGTTGGCTGACTTTGATTGTTTTTGGTATAAATAGGAATATTATCTTGGAAAATAGGCGTTTGTTTACGAATAGTTTTTACCCAATCTGTTTTCTTAAAATGTTGCCTTTCACTTTCTTTTTGCTTAAAAATGATAAGGTCTTTATTTTCTTGGTAAAAACGTAATAAGCTAAAAATAAGGTCTAACTCACTCAAAACGGTAGTTTCAATATTAGAAATAATATTTTTGGTAGAAGTGCTTTCTGTAATGTCTGTATCTGCGTTTCTTTGCTGAAATTCCCTTAGCGAAAGATAAAAAACCAGCGCAAAACGGTAAATAAAATCAATATCAGTTTTTGATTTTTGATGATTTTTAAGAATTTCTAGTGCATTTTCATTAACAAAATCATTGACAGGAATACTTCCAAAGATAGTTTTAGTAGCTTCGTCTAAAAATATTTTTGGCAAAATAATAACGGTTTCATTTGTCTCAAAATTGTTGTAATAACCAACATAATCAATGCTTACTTTTTGGTCGTTTTTGTAGGTGAAATATTTTGCAGGCAAAAGACGCGAAATAGTATTTATCTCATAATCAAGCTGTTCTATTAAAAGTTTCATTATATTTCTACTATTTGATTATGCGCCAAAAAAGAAGTTAATGTTTGTGTACCATTTTCATCAAATAAATCCGCATACTTAAATTTCTCAATTGGATTTTTCTTAAAAATATAGTATGGACTTCTGCTATCTTCATTTTTGAAGACATCAAACCATAAATAAAACATTATTTTATTTAGCAAAATCTCTTCTGTAATCACGCCCTTGGTATCAACAAAACGGTTGCCCATTTGCTTGTCTTCACTTTCCGTAATTTGGTAAATTTTCTCGTTGATAACCTTTAAAAAGCTTGTCCAACTGTATTTTTTATCCAAAATTTGGATAATTTGATTTTCTGAATCTTTGTAATTAATTGGCACGTATTCCCACTCCCAACGCCTTTTAAAAGCACTATCCATAGGAAATAATGACTGGTCAGAAGTGTTCATAGTGGCTAAAAGTGTGAGATTAGGAGGTAATTTTAATCCATCTTTGATGCCTTCGTGTGTTTCTCCTAATTGTTCTACAAGATATTTTTTTAGCTCTTGTGAAGTAGAAACTTCATAATTTGCGTTTCTATCCAATAACTGAAAAATATCTCCAAATATCTCCGCACAGTTTCCCCTATTTATCTCTTCAATTATCAGAAAATAAGGCACAAACATCTCTTTTCCTAAACCTTTCCAAGCTCTTACATAAATATCCGTAAATGCCTGTGGTACAAAATCATATTTAATAATGTCCTTATTATTGTCATCTTTTGTAGAAAATGGCTTATATGCGCCTACAAAGCTAGCATAATCATATTCAGGGTGAAAAGTAACACGTTCCCATTGGCTTTTATCAATATTATTGATTATTTGGTTGATTTTGTGAGATTTACCTGTGCCAGGACAACCAAAATAAATTTTATTGCAAATAATAGTGTCAAAACTTGATTTGGATTGTTTGGGTGATATTGTCGTAATACTCAAATTGTCATATTCAGAGTTACCTAAAATCCAACAAACAGCAATATCTTTACTAATATTATGTTGGTACATTTTAAATTTATATTTAGAAGTTTTAGGAAATAACAAATCTCTAAGTAATTCCTGATTATGAAATTGCTTGAAATAAGGTCTAGTATCTTGAAATTTTAACTGTGAAGTAAACTCTAAATAATCTCCTTTAATATTAAATAATCTCGTTGAGTAATCATTGATGTCAAAAGTTACATTATTATTGTGACTATTTTTAATGCAGTATCCCAGCATTGAATAAAGCATATTGACATCAATATAATGTTTAACATCTATTTCTGTTTTCCCCTTTAGTAGCTTAGTTATTAAATCCGTATTTTTTGCACCAAGAAAAAAATGGAATGTTCCATTTCCTGTACCAGTTTTTCTATCATTTTTGACAAGTTCATCTTTAACATAATCCCACTCTTCAAAAAATTCTTGTACTGGTACATAACCTTTACCAGTTAGAAATTTATCATACTTATTATACATATTTTGTTATATTTATTTGTTTGAGAATTGCAATTAACACATCAACAACTATACTATTACCAGCTTGTCGGTACATTTGAGTATCACTTACTATTTGCCTAAAACTATCAGGAAATCCCATTAAGCGTAAACATTCTCTTGGAGTCAATTTTCGTAATTTATCTTGACTTGTTACATAATTATCAACACCAGCTCTGTGCATTTTATGAACTGTGGAAATAATAGGTCTAGCTATTTCTAAATCTATTTCTGGTTTAGAGTAAAATCCTTTAGTCCCAGTTGATAGAACATAGTTTTTTATTTTTTCAGACAAAAAGTATTTTTCAGGAATACTTCGTGTATCAAAAACAAAATCTCCGTGCCAGTTAAATTGTTGGTTAGCTTTTTGGCACAAAGCTACTTCTCCATTTATTTGTGTGTATCTTTTTTTTATATTTTTGGTATCTGTAACGAATTTAATACCTTTTTCAGGAAGGTAATATTTACTATTAATATTATCCTCCAAAAAATCTTTTACAACACAATTTAGCTCTATAGGATTTGGGAAAGTAAATTCTTCTTGCTCTCTAAATCCTACAACAAAAATTCGTTCCCTATTTTGGGGTATTCCATAATTTTTAGCATTAAGAATTTTATTATAAAAAGTATATCCTAAGTCATGGAAAATATCCTTTACAACTTTCCAAGTATTACCTTTGTCGTGGTTTGTTAGCCCTTTAACATTTTCATAAATAAAGACTTTGGGTTGAATTTCATTC
>JAYVHJ010000323.1:0-6312 GCA_043771315.1 Raineyaceae bacterium | reverse complement strand
CTCTGGAATAGCACTACCACAAGCAGGCAAATTAAGTAGGGGAGGCAAAGAACGAGATAAAGAAAATATTTGACAAGCATTGTTAGAAAGTTGCCTATCCGCCCTTGTGGCACTATAAACGGTAGCGCAAAACTCATACAAACCCTCTGGAATTTGTCCGTTATTGACATAAATATTTCTCAAATTGGCATTAGCAAAAACCAAATGATTTGCCTGAAAATAAGCCGACAAATCAGCACCAGAAAGCACAATAGGCGTGTTTTGCTCTAGGGTAATGATAGGAGAAACAAAACTAGGAGCAGTTTCAAAAATGACGTTTCCAGCCAGTTTTACCTTAAATTTTAGTCGTACATCATAAGAAGGCACACTTTGGTCTCTTTGAAGCAGTATCACCTGCACTTTATCAGAATTTCCTTGAGAAAGTTCTGATAAAAACGTGTTATAAGGTGGCACAAGACGCACAGTAGCACTTGTAGGGAACACTTGCGCCTGCAACTGTAGCGTACTTAAAAAACTTAAAAACAGCAATAATAGTGTAAAAATAGGTTTTTTGTAGTATTTATTCATTGTCATCATATTGTTGTTTGATTATGATTTTTTTGCTAAGATTTCTCTAAAATCTCTAATTCTTTTGCTATAAAATCCATCAAAGATTTGATATATTCTTCTGAAAAATCAAATTTAATACCTGCTGTTTCGTAGATTTCTGGGATAGTTTTTGTATAACCCAATTTTAGGGCATTTAGATAATCATTTAAGCCCTTTTGAGGATTTTCTTTGTAGTTTTTCCAAACGGCAATAGCTCCCAGTTGCGCAAAACCGTATTCAATATAATAAAATGGCACTTCATAAATATGTAGTTGTTTTTGCCAATGATTTTTAAAAAACTGCTCACAACCGCTCCAATCTGTGATTTTATCAGAAAATTCCTTATAAATTTTATCCCAGTTTTCTGTACGGTCTTTGACAGAATGTGTAGGATTTTCATATAACCAATGCTGAAATTTATCCACGCAAGCCACCCAAGGAAGTGTTGCCAGCGTTTCTTGTAAATGTTCTATTTTAGCACGTTTAAGGTCATTTTTATCTTCAAAAAACTCGTCCCAAAAATCCATAGTAATAAGTTCCATAGCCATAGAAGCAAGTTCTGCCACTTCCGCAGGCGGATTTCTGAACGCCAAAATATCCAAATTTCGTATCAAATAAAAGTGCAAAGCGTGTCCCCCTTCGTGCAAAAGTGTACTCATATCACGCAAATTGGAGGTTGCATTCATAAAAATAAATGACAAACCACAACTTTCCAACGGATAATTATAGCCACCAGGAGCTTTGTTTTTGCGAGATTCCAAATCTAAAAGATTGTTTTTTTGCATAACCTCCAAACATTCAGCCATTTGTGGGTGCATTTTTTTGAAGATATTAACTGTTTTTTCTGTCAAATCTTCACCAGAAGTAAATGGTTTTAGTGCAGGAAGTCCAAAAATATCTACTTTTTCGTCCCAAATACGCAAATATGCTAGGTTTAAAGCACTTTTTCTTTCTTTTGCAAACTGATTTACAAAAGGCATTACTTGCGTATTTACGGCTTCGTGGAAATTAAAACAATCTTTTGAAGTATAATCAAATCTACCCAAATACGCAAACATATAATCTCTGAAACTCGCAAAACCTGCATTTCTAGCAACTCTATGGCGTAATTGTATAAGTTCTGTAAGTAACTCATCAAGGGCATTTTTATCTTCTAATCTTCTATTTTGAATAGTTTTATAGACTGTTTCACGAATACCTCTGTCGTTATTTTCTAAGAAATTTGCTGCTTGTTGTAACGTGAACTCTTGTGCCACGCCCTGCGTAATACCTTCAATATCAAGCATTACAGACATTTTCCCTGTAATACTGCCATAAATACGTTCTTTTGACTGAATTTGCGCCAAAAGTGGTATATTTTCTTCTCTAAAAATTTCTGCTTGCTTGCGCAAACTACGCACCATTACACCCAAAGCCTGTTTGTGCTTGTGTGTCTGCGTAAGAGTGTCCAAAAATGGAGAATTAAGAGCTTTTTGGTTGAGTTTATTGGTAAAAGAGGCTATTTGAGGCTGTATTTCTTCAATAAAAAAATCTAATTCTTTTTGTAAATCTGCATCACTTGTATTGCAAGTCTGGCGTATATAACGCCAAGCCAAATTTTCAGATAGAAATGACTCTAAAATGCTTCTATCAACAAACCAAGCATATAATTCGTCAGCAGAATTGATGTTTTTTTCTTGTAATTGTAGATAAAATGGCTCAATTTCTTGCCAAGTTTTAAAGGTAAAATCTTTTGAAATCATCTTTTTTTAGTGTTGAGTGAGTAGTGAAATAGTGTTTAGTGTTTTTTGTCGTAATAATTTGTCGCAAATAATGTATTCCACTACTCACTATACACTATTTCACTACACACTAAAAAGCGGCTTGCCATTGGTACAAACTTGATAATTTGGGATATTTTGGGGTAACGTCTTTGTATATTGTTTTTATTTTGATAAGGTCTGCCTCATAGTTGCCTGTTGGCATAAAAGATTCTGCAAAAAAACCACCTTCTTTCTTTTTATAATCCAAAAAACCTAATGAAATAGGAACGCCAGCCTGCTCTGCAATATGATAAAACCCTGATTTCCATTCTTTTGCTACACCACGAGTACCTTCTGCAGCAACAAGCAAAACAAGTTCATCTGCATTTTTAAGAAGGTTAGCGGCATCAGCCACAAGGTCGTTGCGCTTACTCCTATCCACAGGAATACCACCAAAAAAACGCATTAAAATGCCCATTGGAAACTTAAAAAGGCTATCTTTTGCTAAAAAACGTAGTTTAATTCCTTGCGCTTTGAAGATGCAAATAGTATAATAAAAATCCCAGTTGGAGGTGTGTGGGGCAGCAATCATTACTGTTTTTTTGAGTGTTTGGGGAATATGTCCATACATTTTCCAGCCAGCAAGCCATAATAAAAATTTCCCTAATAATTTTAGCATATTTTGTAAAGATTTGTACTTGGTTTTGTAAAATAGTTCTAAATTAGATTTTCACACAAAAATAAACATATTTTTTCTAAAAAAAATACTATTTTCAAAAAAAAACTGCATTTATTGTGTAATCATCTTAGCCAAAATATTCTACAAAATTATTATTAGTTTCATATAGTCGTATAGTATGCAAACGAGCATCTTTTGCCATAGCAATTTCTGGGATTTTTGGGGCGAGTATATGCCAAAATTCCATTACCATCACCTCACAACTAGGAATTTTGTCCTTAAACATCTCTACCTCAATATTCAGATTTTTGTGGTCACATTTGCTAGTAATATGTTCTTTGACAAGAAGCCCCAGCTTTTTCATATCAATAACAAATCCTGTTTCTTTATCAGGCGTGCCAGCCACAGACACAATTAGTTCAAAATTGTGTCCGTGATAGTATTCATTGGCACAAACGCCAAAGATTTCTTCATTTTTTTCTTTTGTCCAATTAGGATTAAAAAGGCGGTGAGCAGCATTAAAATGCTCTCTGCGGTGTACGAGAACCATAAAAAAAGCAAGTTTTGTGAGTTTTTACTCTGTGAAAAGCCTTACAGGTTAGTGCTTGCAACTGAAAATGGCTTTATGAATTGTAAATTGTGAATTGTGAGTTGTGAATGAATACAAGATGTTAAGTAATTCATTAACAACTCATTATGATTTAAAAAATATTATTGCATTGACAAATTTCTGATAAATTTCTTTGATAAATTTCAGAAAAAATAGACAGTTTGATATATTTTTGTAAATTGTTGCAAAATTAAGAAAAATTCTCTAAAAAACAAAAAATAATGTCCGTACATTCAGAAGTAAAGCGTGTTACTACGCATATTTTGCAGGAAATGAAGCAACGAGGTGAGAAAATCTCTATGCTTACGTCTTATGACTATTCTATGGCGCAAATTGTTGATGGCGCAGGTATTGACATTATTTTGGTGGGAGATAGTGCCTCCAACGTGATGGCAGGACACGAAACCACACTCCCAATCACGCTAGACCAAATGATTTATCACGCCTCTGGGGTGGTGAAGGCGGCAAAACGCTGTTTAGTTGTCGTTGATATGCCTTTTGGGTCGTATCAAGGGAATTCAAAAGAGGCGTTGCACTCTGCTATACGCATTATGAAAGAGAGTGGGGGACACGCTGTTAAGCTAGAAGGTGGCGCAGAAATAAAAGAGTCTATTATAAGGATTTTGAGTGCTGGCGTGCCTGTAATGGGGCATTTGGGGCTTACGCCACAATCTATTTACAAATTTGGAACGTATAATGTACGTGCCAAAGAGGAAGCAGAAGCAAACAAACTTATTGAAGATGCCAAACTTTTGGAAGAAATAGGCTGTTTTGCGCTTGTTTTGGAGAAAATCCCTTCAGAACTTGCTAAAAAAGTAGCTGAAACTATCAATATCCCTGTTATTGGGATTGGTGCTGGGGCAGATGTAGATGGACAGGTGCTTGTCGTTCACGATATGTTGGGCATCAATAAAGATTTTCATCCTCGTTTTTTGCGTAGATACGCTGATTTACACACAATTATGACTGATGCCGTTTCTAATTATATCAAAGATGTCAAAAGTTTAGATTTCCCTAATAGTAAGGAATGTTATTGAGGTGTGAAGTGTGAGGTGTGAAATATTAAGGTAAATACAAATGATTGTTAATCAATAATTTGTATTTACCTATGTATGAAGTTATATATATTTCAAATACGTTGCCAAATCTTTATCACCACGCCCAGAAAGGTTGATAACGACAATATCAGTAGGCAAGAACGTCATAAGGTCAAGTGCTGCAAGTGCGTGAGCCGTTTCTAAAGCGGGTAAAATTCCTTCTGTTTTAGCCAAATCAAAGCCTGCTTTTAGTGCTTGGTCGTCTGTTACGCTCAAAAAAGTACCACGTTTTGAAGTGTATAAATGTGCGTGCAAAGGTCCTACACCAGGATAATCAAGTCCCGCAGAAATAGAATGCGGCTCAACTATCTGACCATCAGAAGTTTGCATCAATTTTGTCATAAATCCGTGAATAATACCATTTGTCCCTTTTGCAAGACTTGCGGCAGTTTTTCCAGAATCAATGCCCAAACCAGCCGCTTCAACGCCTATTAGTTGCACATCAAGTTCATTGATAAAATGATAAAAAGCACCAGCTGCATTACTGCCACCACCAATGCAGGCTATCACGTGAGTAGGATTTTCTACGCCCATTTGCTCCAAAAGCTGTTTTTTAATTTCTTCACTTATTACGGACTGAAAAATAGACACCAAATCTGGGAAAGGGTGCGGACCAACTACAGAGCCAATAATGTAATGTGTATCAATTGGGTTGTTTATCCAATCTCGTATAGCTTCGTTGGTAGCATCTTTGAGCGTTTTTGAGCCACTTTCTACCGCCACAATCTCTGCACCCAACATTTTCATACGTTGTACGTTAGGAGCTTGCCTTTCAATATCCACGCTACCCATATAAATAACGCATTTTAAGCCTCGCAAAGCACAAGCTGTAGCCGTTGCAACTCCGTGTTGGCCTGCGCCAGTTTCTGCAATAATGCGTGTTTTTCCTAATCTTTGCGCTAATAAAACTTGTCCTATTGCGTTGTTTATCTTGTGTGCGCCTGTGTGTGTAAGGTCTTCACGTTTTAAGAAAATCCTTGTTTTGTGCTTTTTGGATAGGTTTTCAGAAAAATACAATGGCGTAGGACGACCTACATAATCTTTCAATAATTGTTGGAATTCTGCTTGAAAATCAGGCTCTTGAATGATACGCTCATAATTTTCTTCTAATTCTTGTACGTTTTGGTACAATAATTCTGGAATAAAAGCCCCTCCAAATGCGCCATATAAGCCATTTATGGGTTTTGGTCTGTCTAATGCTAATTTCATTTTTTTAGATTTTCAATAAAGTTTTTAATCATTTCTATGTCTTTCAAACCTGCTTTTATTTCAAATTTGCTATTGATATCTATCCCTACAAATTGTTGATGTTTAATGTTTTTTATTTCGTCAATATCATCAGCAGTTATACCACCACTTAATAAAAACGGTGTTTTTAGGATATAATTTTCTAAGATTTGCCAATTAAATTTAACGCCAGTTCCACCGTGATTTGTGCCTTTTGTATCAAATAAAAAATATTCACAAAAAGGCGCATATTCAGCCATAAAATCATTATTTATTTTACTATTTTTTTGATTATCTTCTTTATTATCAACACTAAATACTTTAATAATTTTGATGTTTTTTTCTTTAATTTCTTGGTAAAGATTATAA
>JAYVHJ010000322.1:0-34266 GCA_043771315.1 Raineyaceae bacterium | reverse complement strand
AAAAAAACAGAAAATGCCGTTGTGATGATAAAATTAGCTTTTATAAGTATGATTTTAAATCACTTTTAAAAAGAAATAGTTTCTAAACATACTCTTAGTCGTAAATAATACTGCTCTTAAAAATAATCCTAAATTGCAGACTGTCATAGCCTATTATGATGCTATTACAGCAGTGCTTGATATTACTTCACTAGCCGCAGGCTTAGGAAAAAATAAGATTGTTAGCTTCTTTACAGAACTGGATAATCCTATAACAAAAAAAGAATTATTAGAGAAAGCTAAAAGCACAAACAGTGCAGAAGCCGCAGATGCACAAAAAATACTTGATGTAGAAACAGAGCTAAAAGCATATAGTGAGGCAAAATATGGACAAAGCTGGTGGAAAAATGGTGCAAATATATCACCAATTGCTATAATTAGAGAGGCTCTTGGTTTCAGACCTCCAAATCCATTAAATTTTACTGGTTTTGTTGCAAATAGTACTGATAATTACATAGATATTATTATTCACTATAAAAATGGTAGCTTTGTAGTGTCTAAAGAAGGTAATTTATTGCAGGAGCTATCTATTGGTGATTTGGCAGATATCATCAATAATGCTCCATCTGGCAAAACAGTGCGCCTGCTCTCTTGCAATGACCTTAATGCTGCCAAAGAACTATCTGGGCTTACGACTAAACCCTTTTATGCAAGTGATGGGTGGGTAGAGTTGTATAAAAATGGAGAAGTGCGCTCTGCTAATGATTTTTTCCTCTTTCAAAATGGACAAAAAAGCACCACAAACAAGATAACTGCCAACCAAACTGATATAGATGAGGTTGAAAGTATTAGGCTGGGCGTGAGTTTAGAGGTGCGTGCAGCTCGTAATACCACAAGACTAACCGCTTTTAACACGCTTAAATCTTGGTGTGATTTAAATATTACAGGAAACTCAGCCCAAACCTTAAAAACAGAATTTTATAAATGCTTAAATAGGCTTGATGATGCTGAATTAGATGATTTTTTTGCTAAGTTCAATAATACCAATACTCCTTTAGGTTTTAAAAATGTAATTTCTGGCAAAAGTCTTCCTATAGCTCTCACTAATCCACCTCGCCCAGCTATTACGGTGGAGCGACTTATAAGCACTTGGAAACAAATAAGAACATCTACTACTTTATCAGATAATTTGGAATTTCTAACTCGTTTTGCTAAATTGCCACCCAGTAAATATACATTTGCGGTAAATGGTAGTAATGTAGAGATAAGGTCAGGAACTACACTAGTAGCTACCGTAAGTGCCACTGAATCAACTTGTAAAGCAGGTACAGATGCTGCCAAAGATTGGAATGCATACCTGAATATTCATCCACCACTTCCAAGCCATAAGTACACAATCAATACCGTAGGTTATACATTTGAAACAGATGCTTTAGGCAGAGTAAACAAAGTAACCGCCACCCTTGATAACAGTGTAAGAGGTAGAAATGAGACACAACAAGGTCTTGCTGTAAGCCTGAAAGATGGAATTGTTGGAGACGAAGGAGGGCATTTAATAGCTAACATTTTGAATGGTATTGGTGAGCAACTTAACTATGTAGCTATGAATGGCAATCTTAACAAAGGTGCTTGGAAAACCATGGAAAATGAATTGAAACGTCTTATTAGCCAAACTACACCAATAACAATAGAAATTGATATAGATATTGTTTACCCAGCAAATAGTAATAGCAAAAGACCTGGGGAGTTTTTAGTAAATCTTAAATATGATCGTCTAGCTCAAACTAGAAGAGATTTTGTAAACCGTTAAAATACTATTATGAATAATGAAATAAATGAATTTATCAGTCAATTAGTTGATGATATAAAAAAAGAAATAAAAAATCATACTGATTGGGATATTGCAGAATATCCCATTACAATACAAAAAGAAATGATTGCCTCTGGCTTAATAATACTCAAAAAACAGGGTATAGAAATAGCACGAGTATTACAAAAAGAATCTTTTTCAAAGGGTTTTAGAGAGCTTTTTGACTCTAATAAAACCAACCGTGGCACTCTTACCATCTACCCATCAGGTGAGTATGAGAGTTCGTTTATTTGGGATAATGTGGCACATTTAGACTATTTGGAAACTATGAGTAAAACTTGGTTTAGTAGTTTTTATGAAGAAGCAGTCTATCGTGTAGAAGATAGGGTAAAAAAAGCTAATATTCCTTGGGATTTTGAAACAGAAGTAGTCATTTCATTCACAGATAATTTGCCTAATCCAGTTGTATTTACGACTTCTGACCGCCTGAAAATGACATTTAAACTGTATTTGAATCAGGTTTGGGAATACACAAAAAAGACTTATGCAAGTATTTTCAAATCTTATGATGTTGCTAATCTTGAGCGAGATAATGCCTATAATATAGAGCAATATAAAATGATGCAGTCAGAGGAGCTTAGGGTACGTTTTCCTCGTTGGAATAGAGCAACTTTATGGATAGATAATACTCTTCCACACACAGATTCAAGCAGATTTGACCCAAAAAGCATCAAACTGGAATGGATAGACGAAAATGGTGTTATTGTGGAATCTGCAACCTCTACTGAATGGCTAAAACTAGATAATTTAGACCATTCCAAAGGGTTTTAAAGTTATTTGCACTATAGTCTTAATAGCTAACATTCTGAGCTTATTGGTGATGAGTATGGAGAATATAGATATCAAGTATCCAAACAAAGATATGAAGATATTTATCATCTCACTAATGAAGGAGAACTAAAAGAAAAGCTATCTCCAAAATGGAACGTAGCAACTGTTCATATCAAAAATGGTACGTTACGTCATAATTTTGATTTTGATAGAGATGTTTCTTTTGAGTGGAGAGAAGAAAACGCCTAAGTTGCATAAAAAGCTAGTAAGAAATTGCTAGCTTTTTGTGTTTTTACGGTTTTAAAACAGATTTTGAGTATATTGCCTTCCATAAACCTCAAAAAATCTCAATGATAAACCTAGACGAAATCAAAAGTAGGGCTTTGCAATTTGCCAAAGATTGGAAAGATACCAGCAACGAAGAAGCTGATGCCAAGTCTTTTATGGACGCTTTTTTTAATGTTTTTGGTGCGCCTCGTAGGCAAATGGCGTACTTTGAACACCGCATCAAAAAAATAAGTGGCGCAGATGGCTACATTGACCTTTATTGGAAAAGTAATCTTGTTGTAGAGATGAAAAGCAAAGGCAAAAACCTAGATAATGCCTTTACGCAGGCTAAAAGCTACCTCAAAGGACTTACAGAAATAGAACAACCCAAATTTATTCTCGTTTGTGATTTTGAAAACTTTAGGCTTTACGACCTCCAAAACGGAGATATGACCCATTTCAAACTCATTGAATTGGTGGATAATGTGCGTTTATTTGATTTTATTGCTGATTATGAAGCCCAGCAAGCCAAAGAACAAGAACTTGCCAACATCAAAGCGGCAGAACTTATGGGCAAACTCCACGACCAACTGGAAGCAAACGGCTACAAAGGACATCAGCTAGAAGTCTATCTTGTACGCCTGCTTTTTTGCCTTTTTGCAGAAGATACACAGATTTTTGAGGATAAAATATTTCTGGAATACATCAAAAGTTCACAGGAAGATGGCAAAGATTTAGGCAAAAAATTACAAGAACTTTTCAAAATTCTTAATCAAGAAACAAAAAAACGAAATGAAAATCTTGCCTCAAATCTGGCTCAATTTGACTATATCAATGGTGGTTTATTCAAAGAAAATTTTGAAATACCTGTTTTTGACAAACAAACCCGCCTTTGTTTGTTAGAATGTTGCCGTTTTGATTGGGCTAAAATCTCGCCTGCAATTTTTGGCTCAATGTTTCAAAGTGTGATGAATCCAACGGAAAGGCGCAATTTGGGCGCACATTACACCTCTGAAGCCAATATTTTGAAAGTCATTGAGCCACTTTTTATGAAAGACCTCAACGCTGAATTTCAGAAAATAAAAGAAAATCAGAAAGCATTAGAAGTATTTCACAATAAAATAGCCAACCTCAAATTCCTTGACCCAGCCTGCGGTTGTGGCAATTTTTTGATTGTAATTTATAGAGAATTGCGACTTTTAGAGCTTGACGTAATCACTTGGTTAGAAATCAACCAACTCAAAACCAAAAAAATGGCTTTTGCAGACATTCAACTGCTTTTTAGGATAAATGTAGATAATTTTTATGGCATTGAATATGAGGAATTTCCCTCTCGTATTGCAGAGGTGGCTATGTGGCTCATTGACCACCAAATGAATATGCAAGCAAGTAGCGTTACAGGCAAGATTTTGACTAGAATTCCTTTGGTAAAATCTGCTAATATCACACACGGAAACGCCCTACAAACGGATTGGGAGAAAATTATTAAGCCAAAAAATCTTTCTTATATCATTGGTAATCCGCCTTTTATTGGTGCAAAAATAATGAAACAAGAACAACGCAATGACGTTGTGAAGGCATTTGAGAACGCAAGTAGTGCTGGCGTGTTAGATTATGTAACGGCTTGGTACGTCAAAGCAGCTAAATATATCCAAAATACGGCTATCAAAGTGGCTTTTGTAAGCACTAATTCTATTGTGCAAGGAGAACAAGTAAGTATTTTTTGGGGACAAATGCTTCATAAATACAAAATCAAAATACATTTTGCGCACCGCACCTTCAAATGGAGCAATGAAGCCAAAGGAAATGCGGCTGTTTATTGCGTTATTGTGGGTTTTGCGGCTTTTGACACCAACCAAAAAAGTATTTTTGATTATGAAGACATCAAAGGAAAAGCACACGAGATAAAAGTCAAAAACATAAATCCGTATTTGGTTGATGCAAAGGATATTTTAATAGACAAAAAATCTAATCCTATTTGTGATGTGCCAAAAATGGTCTTTGGAAATATGCCTAATGATGATGGTCAGTTGCTTTTTTCTGATGCTGAATATGAAGATTTTATAACTAAAACGCCAAAAGCAAGTAAATTTATGAGCCCGCTTATTTCTGCTTATGAATTTTTGAATGGTCAAAAAAGATGGTGTTTGTGGCTTGTTGGAGCAAATATAGCAGAAATAAAAGCTATGCCTGAAGTGCTAAAAAGAATTGATGCTATCAAAAAATACCGTTTGAAAAGCACCAGAGATGCCACCAGAAAACTAGCTGATTATCCTTCTCTTTTTGGAGAAATAAGACAACCAACAGGGGACTATATCTTAATTCCTAGCACAACATCAGAAAACAGAGAGTATATTCCAATAGGTTTTTTTGGAGAAAACGACATAGCCAATAATAGTTGTCATATTATTCCTGATGGTACGTTGTATCATTTTGGGGTGCTTACCTCCAAAATGCACGTAGCGTGGGTAAAAAGTGTTTGTGGTAGGCTAAAAAGTGATTTCCGTTATTCTAAGGACATTGTTTATAATAATTTTCCTTGGGCAGAAGCTCCTACAGACAAACAAAAAACCGCCATAGAAAAAGCAGCGCAAAAAGTGCTAGACATACGAGCAAAATATGCAAATAGTAGCCTTGCGGATATGTATGATGCACGTTTGATGCCTGCAGATTTGAGAAAAGCGCACCAAGAGTTAGACAAAAGTGTAGATTTGTCGTACCGTTTGCAGGCATTTGCGAGTGAGGCTACTCGTATGGAGTTTTTGTTTGCGCTTTACGAGAAATATACGGCAGGTCTTTTTGCGGTAGAGAAAAAGAAGAGAGTAAAGAAGTCGTAAAAAATTATAAAAAACAATGAAGTCTTCACTTTGAGTGAAGACTTCATTAAAAAATTTGGGAAAACTATTAACTCCTTCAAAAGCACGCAAAAGTTTCTCTTTTTGACATTGGCGTAATGTTGTGAGTATGTTCCAACCAATAAAATACTTTTTCTGAGCAAGATAAGATAGCTGAATTCCTTATATTGAATTTTTTTGGATTATTTTTTACTATTTTATCAGGAAAATAGACTATGCAACAATCTATAAAATATAATTGTTCAAGATTTACTAATTTACTGATAAACATCATTTGTTCTTTGTCTAAACGCACATTATCCGCCCTAAAATAGCCTATATTTCTGATAGAATTGGTACAAAATAGCTCCGTAATATTCATTCTTTGATTTAATAAAACATTAAATTGTTGCAATTCTAGAAAATCCTTCAGATTTTGGTTATAATAGGTTTCAAATTCCTTTTTAAAATGCTTTACAAGCACCAGCGCAAGATTAAAATTATCTTGTATTGGGCTTTCTATTAACGAAATAAGGTTTTCAAATTGTGTGTTACGTTGTTTTGCAGTCATTTTTATTGATTTTGCTCAAACTTTTTGTTTTTTAGGGCTTTTACCAGTTCAGATTTGCGTAAAAATATCTATTTTGGGTTTAATTAGCCATAAAAATACACAAAATACACAAAATATCAGCAAGTAACGTAAATTAACGTCAATACAACGTAAAGTATCGTAACAAAACGTAACATAACGTAACATAACGTAAAATAGCGTAATAAATGTGGTTATTTGCCTATTTCAGCCAAAAATGCGTTCAGCATTTCCATTGAAGAAAGTTGTTTTATTCTATTGATAAGTATTTTCTTTGCTTTATCTAGTTCACTTACAGATGCAACTTTTGATTTTTGATTATCAAGATATTTATTTTTAAATTCCTTTAATAATATTTTCTTAGCATTTTTGTCCTCTTCTGCATCAGCTAATTTCTGAATAAAGCCAGCAGGCACTTTGATTTCTTTGCTAAGAATTTTGTTTTTAAGTGTGCTATCTTCACTTGCGAGCATATCCAAACCAAGCGCAAATTTTTCATCTCGTTGTATGGTTTTTGCAGATACTTGATGTTGTAAGGCAAGTTTTTCAATGGTTTTTTCAAATGAATTGATTAAGGGCTTATCTGTAGTGGACAAATTGTCCACTACGGAAAAATCTGATTTTTCTACCAAGGTGGACAATTTGTCCACCTTGGTAAACTGCTTTAGATTGTTTTTAAAAGCCTCTTTTTTCTTTTCTCTATTATATTGCAATCCTCTCAAATAAGACTTTTGCAAATCTGTCAAATTCCGTTTTCCTAGCTGATTTAAAACCATCCATTCTTTAATAGCATCAATATTTTGAAAGTCTTTTAACTCAACCTTAAAAAATACTTTATTTTCAGCACAAATTTTATAGCGGTTGTGTCCATCAACTAAAATATATTCATTATCCAATTTTGCTACTACAAGTGTATCTTTGCAACCTTCCGCCAAAATATTAAGACGTAATTGTTCAAATTCCTCCTCTGTGAGTGGTGGAATGAGATTTTTGAGTTCTGGTAAGATTTTGATGTTGCTTTTTACGTCATCTTGTGTGGCGTTCATTTCAGTTTTGGCACTACTAATAATGTCTGAAAGTACACTATCTACAAATAATTGTTTTTTGCTCATAATACTAAAATTTCTTTGGCGAGTTCTAAATAATCTAATGCTCCTGTTGAGTTTCTGTTATAAGAAAATATATCTTTTTTTGATGCAGTGGCTTCTTTTAGTGCCACACTTCTACGTATTACGTTTTCAAAAACTTTCTTTTTGAATGTTTTTTTGAGTTCTCCTTCAAATCCTTTGGATAACAACGTCCTTTCTGTTTGTGTTATCAAATAACCCATAATGCTACAACTCAAATTCAAATCTTTGTTAAGATTATCAATAGTAGAAACAATAGTTGTAAGCCCTTTTATACTCAAAAATTCAGGATTTAGCACTATAATTACACTATCTGATGCTATAAGGGAATTTAGTGTTAGGATTCCTAGTGAAGGCGGACAATCTATAAAAACATAATCATAATTTTTTTTAATATTTGCTAAACCATTCTTTAGTTTAAAGTACCCTGCAATACCCATAGAAATAAATTTTGCCTCTCCCGCTGAAAGGTCAAGACTAGCTGGTACTAAATCCAAGTTGGGCGCAACATTTATAATAGGTAATGGCTCATCATCACAAAAAGCATCATAAATGCTTTTTTTAGGATTTTCCTCACCTGTAATTATGGTAAGATTTGCTTGTGGGTCAATATCTATCATTAGCACCTTTTGTGTCATTAGTGATAATGCTTTACTAAGGTTAAATGTTGTGGTAGTTTTGCCCACACCACCTTTATGATTGAGAATTGCAATTACTTGAGGTATCATATTTTCTTGATATTTTTCATAAAATTTTTACAAACCTAATTTTTTTATAAAAACAAACCTAATCTAAATTAAATTTTTTCTTAAAAACGCTGTAGGCATACGCTGGTTTATTTTTTATTTTTGGGTCTAGCAACGCTATAGTTACCTGATAAAGCACTTGATAAATTTCTTTATCACTTGCTTTTTGCATTACTGATTTTGCTTGATAATCACTCATTTTGAGATTTATTAGCCCTTCATATACTTTTGCCCTACTTACTAAATCAACTTCTTTGAAGGTATCATTTTTAGAAACATTCACCACGCTAGAAGCATTAAATTCTAGTAAAAGTTCTTTTTTAGTTGTTTTTTCTTTCTTTATAGGTATGGGTATAGTTGTAAACGTAAATTCAAAATTTATTACTTTTTTACCTGACTTGAGTTCTTTGAATTTGAAAGCCATAGGGGTCTTTTCTAAATCTTTTTGTGCTTGCAAGATTATTCGTTTTTTAAAATCAAAATAGTTAGGATATTGCTCTTCAGATATATTCAATGAAAACCGCAAATCTTTAAGACTAATCACACGAATACCCGTAGAAGAGTATTGTTTTAATAATTCATACATACGTAAGGAATGATTACTTTTTATACCAAAAGCTTCCTCTAAATCAAAAAGTGTAAAGTAACTTTTAATGTCCAATATGTAAGGTTTCAGAGCAGGGTCAAAGTGTAACACAATACTTCCTTTCCCATTCTGATAAACAGCACTACTAATAAGTGCCACTTGTGTAAGTTGTTTATCATTCTTAATTTCACAAATACATTTCATTAGCTTTTTGGTAGCATTTTTAAGTTCTGCATAAGCAGAGAGTCCTTGTAATCCTAGTTCTTCAATTAAATCAACAACGTCTATTGTCATATCTTTAAAATCAGTATCATCAGGTTCAACCATAGAGAGCATTTTTAAATAAATTCTTCGCTCCAATAAAGTTGTTTCATAGCGGGCGTTTATCAAAAAATTAGACTGTTTGACTATTTTTTTACTGTCTGATACAATAAGAGCATTGTTAGGATTAGTCATTTTTTATATATTAAGTCTGAGTAAAAATGTTGATTTAAGAGTAAATAAATACGTTTTTACAAAGGTAAATAAAAATAACGACAAATAAAAATAATTGTCGTTATTTTTTACCAAATTAGTCGTAGATAAATCACGGATTTTACCAAATCCGTCCGTGATTTTTACCAAATCAGTCGTTTTTACACTATATAAGCAATACAATAAAAGAAGAAAACACACGTGTTCTTTCTTTTAGAGTTTGATTTACGGATTTCGTGCTTTGAATTTCAAAGTGAAGGAAAAATTTGATTTTTGCGGAGATTTTCCAGTTCGCTCCAAGCCCGAAAACGAAAACCCGAATTTTTTTTGGATTTGGTTTGGGATTGGTTTTAGTAGCCCGCACTTTGAAAATCAAAGTATCTGATAATCAGATAGTTACGTTTTATTTTGCTAATGAAACTGATTTTTAGATTTTTCATTTTTGCATTGGTTTTGTTTTTGCTAAGAAGACTTTGCTAGATAACATAGCTTAAAATCAATTTTTTGGCATCTCTAAGAGATTATAATACGCTAATCATATATTTTGTGGTTGAGGTTTTTTTAACGCAATGGTGAGCGTTTTTGAGCGTTTTAGTTTTTGGCTTTTCTAAAAAAAGAAATTTTGGTTTCATTTTTGGTTTAGCGGGGTTTTCAAATGGCTACTATATGTCGGTTTAAAAACCGCTTGACACCACTTGTTTTCTTTGTTTTCTCAAATGCTTAAATTCCCTATTTTATTGCTTTGAGAGCATTTAAACCCATTATTGAGGGAATTCTATATATGAAAATATATATATGTACTTTATTTCATAAAATTGTCATATTTTTGCTAATAAATCTCTTTAATGACAAATATTTTCCGTAGTTGAGATGTATGGTTAAAATTTTGTTTATTGGTACGCCCATTTTGGCAAGTTCCAAGATGCGGTTTTTGTCTTTGTCATACATTGTTTTTTGCTTGCAACCAACTGGTTTTCCAAGTTTTACGCCTTTTGCTTTGAGCGCATTTAGCCCTTCTTTTGTTCTAAACGAGATAAAATCACGTTCCAGCTCCGCCAGCATAGAAAAAATAGTAATCAGAATTTTGTTGCTCATATCCAGCACGTTGTGAGGGTTTAAGTCCATATTCTGCTTTACAAGTATCAGGCGGCATTTTTTCTCTTCCATTAGGCTTTTGATAATCTGCAACACTTCTTGTATAGAACGCCCAAGCCTTGAGAGTTCTGATACAATAACTACATCATTTTCAACGACTTGCGAGAGTAGTTCTGTGATTTTGCGTTTGTCAGCTGTTTTCCTAGACGACATTTCTACTTCTATCCATTTATCAATGCTCATTTTGCGTTCCACCACAAAACGAGAAATCAGGTTTTTCTGACTTTCCGCAGACTGCTCTATCGTGCTGACCCTTACATATCCATAAACGCTCATTTGAGTTGTGAGTTAAAATACATTTAATTTTCTATTTAATTTTTTTCATTACTAATTCTTTCAACTGTTTAAATTCTTCTTTAAAGTCTGTTTCATTTTTGGCAGCTAGTTCCATTGCTGCTATACGAGCTTTTAAATTTTCATTTTCAGTTGCCAGGTTTTTATTTTCAATGTTTTTTATTTCCAAAGCGTATTTTTCCTCCTTTTGAAGCGTTTTGAGGTGCTGCAGTTCCATTGAAAGTAGGTCAGATTGCAAAGAAAGTGTTTCATTGGTGGTTTCTTCTTCTAACAATGCCACTTTTAAACTTTCATTTATCTGGCGTTCATTGTCTAAAATAGTGTTCAAAGTGGCTATTTCTGCCGTTATGTTTGAAAATTCATTTAACAAAGTAGCTTTTTCATTTTCTACTATTTCAAATTTTTGATGTAAATCCGTTATTTTAGCTTGTAAATCAGCTATTTGACTATCCGCCAAACCTTTGAAAGTAACCAAATCCATTATAAATTTGCCAAAATAATTGCCTAAATCTTTGTAGGACAGTTCGTGTATAGGTGTAGTGGTTTGAAATTTAGCTTGTTGGAGTGTTTTTTCAGCTTGTGAGAGCGTAAGTAAATCAAAGTTGATAAGTTCAATGCCAAATTCTTCAAATTTGACAAAAGGCAGTTCTGTTTTGATTTGTGAAACTCTGCCGACTGTTACATTCATCATTTCAGCGTATTCTTTAGCAGAAATATAAGTAATACCATCTATTTTCCTCATTTTCGTAAATGTTTATAGGGTTTGTGTAAATTCTAGCATTTGCTAGTGTTTGCTTGTCCCACAAATATAAATTGAATTAAAATAGAAACCTAATTTTACTTGATTATAATTTAATTTAGTATAATATTATACTAAATTATAATATAACTAAAATTGATTATAGTTGAATTATAATTAAAATGTTGTAATAGCTGATAATGCCCTGCTTTTATTGATTTTTGTTGGTTATTCTACTTTTTCGTGTCTTTTTTCGTATAAAAGGTAAAAAAAATAGTTATGAGATAGTTTTTATTTTGTATTATTTGTGGGTTTATTAAATATATTTACGTTTGTGTAAATGCTCATTTATACGAAAAGAAAAACACCATAAATACAAATAATAGTGTTTATGGTGTTTTTCTTTAATAACAATTATTGAAATTACTTACAAATACCAAGTTACATCTATATCAAACCAATCAAATAATTGTGGTTGTACGCTAATAATTGTGGAAATATTGTCATTGTCTAATTTGATTAAATTAAATCTTCCAATTAATTGTGGTTGTATGCAAATTAGGCAAGTAATTTCCCATCCGTTCAATTTGGTTAAATCAAATCTATTGACTAATTGTGGTTGTTTTCTGAGTAGAAAACTAATTGAAATGCCATTTAACTTGCTTAAATCAAAGTTATTTATCAACTCTGGGGACTTTGCAAGTAAGTACGCAACTTTACTTATGTTATTTTTCATTTTTTTGACTTGGTTTGTCATTTTTAATTTATTTTGCATTTTTTTATAGACATATTTTTTTGTCTATCTTAAATAGCCTGGATTTATTCTTTTATTCACCAATTATTAAATAAATAAAATAAAATATTATATTTGCTTGATAATCAGAGAAAAAACTTTTTAAAAACTTGAAATTATTTTCTTACAAAAAGAAGAATTTAAAAGAATTTGTAACAGATTTAGCTACTTTGGGCGGTCTACGAAAACTTAAAACCAAAATAATCCACAATCCTACCATTATGGCACTACACATTGATATAAAAGACCACGAGTTTTACCTAGAAGGTGAACTGAAAGGGGAGCTGAAAAAAGCCTTGATTTCTGCTGAAAAAATGATTTTGAAAGGTTATAATATTGTTGAAATACAAGATATTACAGGGCTTACCTTTGAGCAAATTAAATCATTGCAGGCGGATTTGGAAAAAAGAAAATAATCCACAATCCTACCATTATGGTACTACACATTGATATAAAAGACCACGAGTTTTACGTGGAAGGTAACTTAGAAGGTGAACTGAAAGGGGGAACTTAACAAAGCTTTGGCTATTGGTGAAGCAATGCTCAAAGATAAAATGCCTATTGAACAAGTAGTAAAGTTTATAGGGCTTACTTTTGAGCAAGTTAAAACATTACAGGCTGATTTGGAAAAGTAAAACCTTAAAAACACAAATTTATCTTTTGGATAAGTTTGTGTTTTTAGACAAATTCCCGCAAGTTTCCGCAAATTCCCGCAAATTCCCGCAAGTTTTCCGCAAGTTCCCGCAAGTTCCCGCAAGTTTCCGCAACAGAGGCACATTGACTTCGCAAGTTTTAGACAAAAACAGTAAAAAAAGTGATTTTTTTGCTTAAAAATTCCAAAAAAGTGATTTTTTAAACTGATATTTCTCCTTGTTACGTTTGTTTTACAAAAAAAAATCTCTGAAAATTCAGAGATTTTTTGCTTGCTTCATTTATTTTACTACCGTAATTCTAATATCTTTTGCATCATCATCAGTAATGATACGCAAATTGTAAACCCCACTTGGAATATCAACAGAAATATTTTTATTGACAGCTAGAAATCTTGTAGTTGTATTTTTATCTTCATAACGAATATTACCCATTGCATCTACCAAAATTAAATGTACGTATTGTCTTTTATTAAGCGTGAGTGCTAAATTAAAATTACCATCATTAGGATTAGGCGTTACTGTTGCAGAAGCTATTGGGCGTGTACCTGGCGTAACACCTGGAATAGGCGTATCAAGTGGACTAATACTAATATTTTTAGTTGAAGTATAAACACAACCATTAAAATCAGCCGTCATTTTTACAGGAAAATTACCAGGTGCATTATAACGTACAACTGCTTTGTCATTTGCCTGACTAATCACAGTGGTATTGGCATCAAATTCCCAAAGGGTGCTAGTTGGCTCTAGTACAGATACATTGACAAGTACAATTTCATCTTCTGCGTTTTGCCTTGTAGAAACCAAATAAGCTATTTTTGGATTATCTCCACGCTCAACAACCGTTTTAGAAAATGCAAAAATACAGTTTTTACTGTCTTTTACCTTCAAATTATACACTTGAGGCGCAAGATTATCAAAAACATAAACATTACTGATAGGTATTTTCCAAGTATTGCCATTATCTTTTGAATATTGATAAGGAGCAGTTCCACCCATAGGAACAACCGTAATTTTACCATTTGTTTGCTGATAACAGGCTACATCAGTTGTGGCTGTTGCGCTAAGTACCAATGCAGGCTGTGTGATAGTAAATGTAAAGGGTTCTGTGCAACCATTTGCATCAGTAATTTCTAATTGATAACTGCCCGCAATCAGCCCTGTTCTTGTGTTAGTGTTATTACTACTGCCTGCCCAACGGTAAATAAAAGGAGCTAACCCAGCTGTTGGCGTAATGGTAAGCGCACCATCAGGGGCAGCACCTAAACAAGAAATATTATTTTGAACAGTAGCAACTGTAATCAATGGGAAAGCACTTGTAACTGTTTGCGTTTGTGATTGAGAGGTGCAACCATTACTATCTTTTACATAAATTTCATAAGTATCAGCACGTAAACCCGTACCAGCTAGCGCACCAAAGGTGTAAGTAGCCCCCGTAACAGGCACATAGGTAAGTGTTGGTATTGGTGTTGTTGTTGAAACTTGTTTTCTTATTGCCACTTGATAACCTATTCCAGAGCCACCAATGGGTGTAACAGTAATTTTTCCTGTTGCATCACTAGCACAAAGGACATTTTCAATAAGCCCCACATTGTACCCAATAGCAATATTAGGTTCTGTAAGTGTAACGGTTTGTACTTTCTCACAACCTCTATCATCTTTCACATAAATATCATACGTACCTCTTGTAAGACCAGCAAATACATTACTTCCTGCCACTGTACTATTTTGATAAGTGCCATTTACGACAACAGGAGCAGTTTTATTGATTTTGTATTGATAAGTATTAGCAAAACCAACGCCATTACCACCAGTTACGCTACTTATAGTAATTTGTCCATTATTACCATTTAAACAAGATATTTGATAGCCACCAGAAAAACTAGAAAGTGTTATTGGTGCTACAATAGGCGTTGTGGCAGAGTTAATGGTAACTGTATTTGAAACGCCACTAGCAAATGTTGCTACACAACCTCTACTGTCTTTGACAGAAATAGTATATGTACCAGTAGTAAAAGCATCAGTAGCCACAAATTCAATAGGTGTAGCCGTCCCTACTTGATAGAAAAAACGGTAAGGTGCAGTACCAGTACCAACTGCAACCGTAGGGACGATATGAGCAATATCTGTACTACAAATAATATTATTTACGGTAAGCCCCGTTACAGTAAGTTGTAAAGGCTCAACAATAGAAAAATCAATATTATTATTTGTTAAAGAGCGACTACATTGATTACCATCTTTAATGGCTAACCTATAATCTCCTTGTGGCAAATTTGAATAAGTATATTGATTCCCATTTCTTACAGGTGGACTGATTGTAACTGAACCAGTACTTAGTATTAAATTTAGCGTTAATTCATAAGGCGTAGCAGGTGCGGGTGTTGTAAAAGGTGTTCCACCAGAAATTGTAACTGTAATGCTGCCATCATTTGCAGTAGCACCATAACAAGAAATATTTTGTATTACACTACTCACCACCAAGGGTGGTGGCTCACTTATTACAATAACACCACTTGTAACGACATCAGCACAACCGACTGCATCACGTTTGGTCATAATCTTATAATTACCTGCTGAAAGACCAGTAAAATTAGCGGAAGCACTCGTTTGAATAACTCCAGAAGTATAATTACCAGGTGTTGTTTCTGTTAATAACTGATAAATATATAATCCACTAGGAGTTGTACCACTTGCTGTCATAGTGATAATACCATCACTATTAGCATCTGGAGTTGTTGGTGTGAGCGTATTTGTACCTGTAGGACAACGAATGAGCGTAGAAGTAGGCACACCTGCTCCTGTAGTAGGAACAGATAAAGGTGTTACTGCATTGATAGTGAAGAGATAAGGCGTACTATCACAAGGGTAAATGCCACCTGGAACAAGATTATCTGTTAAATTACATTGAAAACTATTTGCAGGAGTCCATAAAAACTGTGTCCTATGCACATAAACCTTATAATTTCCTGGTGGAAGATTAGGGATATTTACGCTAAGGGGAGTACCAGATGTTATTGTGGTAGTGCTATTACTTACAAATGTTTCTACATTAGATACAATACTATAAATACGCAATCTAATAGGTATAGATGTTTCCGTATAATTATCATTAGTTTTGATACCTTGCAAAGAAAGCGTTACACTACCTGTATCTGTGCTACAAACAGGGTGATTAACAATAGGTGCGCTAGATGTAACTGCAATAGGTTTTTTAATGATGACAGTATTTTCCATAGAATACCCACAATCATCTGTTACCGTAAGTTTATAAATACCTGCACCTAAACCAGCACCAGTACCATTAACCAAATCAGTAATTACATCATAGGAATTAACAAGAATTATTGGTGCTTCAGAAAGTAATGGTTGAAAACTAAAAGGGGTATTAATATTAGACCTTTGTATTTTTAAATTATACTTACTGCCAAAGGCAGTAGTGAAAGGTTTGCCACCGCTTATATTTAGGCTAATAGCACCCCCAGAATCAGGTGTGTTAGGGCAACATATAGCCTTGATATCTGATACAAAGATAGCAGGATTAGGACTAGCCCGAGTATCACTTATAACACTACGAGTGTCAATAGTAGCATAACCAGTAGCAGATGCGGGAGGTGCTAAGACAGGCAAAGAACTACTACCCATTAAAGGTGTTACAGTACCAACATAAATAGGATAATTCACAGTTGCACAAAGGGGAGTGGGAGGAATAGAAGTAGTAGTAAAAGGAGTAGTTACATCATAGTTGATGAGTGTTAAATAATAAGTTCCAGGTGATAAGCCTGGTATAGTAAATGTTTGAGGGGAAAGATTAGGCAATAGCGTTTGTGTTCCATTAAATACTGGTCCACTGGGATAAGAATAACAATTTGGATAAACACCTAATTGTGGACAAGGGGCTGCAGGTGGTGTAGTAGGACCTATAGCTATAGTTGTGGGTGTCAAGTAAAGTCTAGCATTTTGATAAGTTGTAATACCAGATATAGTAATAGAGCCATTGTTAGCATTAGTGCCAGGACTAGGGCAACTTGGATTTACAGAAATATTACTGTAAGTAGGTACTTGGGGGAACACTTTTATAGTAACATTCGGATTTGGAGTAACGCCATTTCTCAAAAAAAATCTAATCTCTCCCTCATCATTTACAGGCAACATAGCATCTGTTAGGGTAAAGGTAAAGGTTCTACTATAGTTGGAAGGGAGTGATGTTGGGCAATCAACGCCATCAGGATTTCCAGTAGTAGAGTTTAGTCTAATATTACACGGTCTTCTTCTAACAAGAGGTTTCATAGGGTCAGTAAAAGTTCCATTTATAGAACTACTTGGTCTTACTACAGTATAATCTATTTGATGTCCTGCATCAAAAAAATCATTATAAATAATATCACTTTGATAAGTAGCACAATTACTACTCCCCCACCTCCACGAAAAACTTACAGTTACATTAACAGTCTGTGTTGCTCCTGTTCTACAAATAGAACTAGCTGTTATACTTGTAGGTCTTGACTCATAGTAAGCACAGCAAGTACCAACTGTGCTTGAAGTACACAGTGGTATTACAGGTCCACCGCCTCCATTTCCTGGTCGTTGTTCTTCTTGTGTTTGTGCATTCACCTTGGCATTTATCATCATTACTAGCACTAAAAGAAGTGTTTTCATTATTTTGTTTAACTTTTCCATAAAGAATAGATAAAAGATTTTGCTTGCTATTTTGTAAATATTTTCACAAAAATAATAAAAATAAATAAATAAATGCTAATTTTGCCATAAAATAATTTTAACATTTGCTATTTTATGCGTCTATCTTTACTAAGCCTATTTTTTATCCTTTTTTGTTGTTGTTTGCAAGCGCAATACCTTATTCCTTATGGCATTAAGGCAATAGGAAAATCAAAATCTAGCACAACAAATGGTGGTACAAACGGAGGTGTTACGTGGGTGCGTTTTGCCCCTACACGCCAAGAAGTATGGTTAGCAGGCATCAAAAACGGCTATATTATTGAGCGTTTCATTATAAGTGGTGATGGCTCAATAGACAAAACAAAAGTAGTTTTGCTTACGCCTACACCACTCAAACCAATCTCTAAAACAGCTTTTGAGAAGCTTCCAGACCCTTTAGCTGATGCAGCAGCAGAGGTCATTTATAATGCCTCTGCGGTGGCGACTTCTTCTCACCCAACGGCTTTGTATGAGCGGAAAATGAATGAAGACAATAGGTTTAGTATGGCACTTTTGATGTGTGATTTATCCCAAAATGTAGCCCTTGCATCAGGGCTGATGATTATTGATAACCAAAATCTTGTAAATGGGGTGGAATATGCTTATAGAATAAAACTTGCCGTAATACCAGCCAATATGCCTGCTGTAGAAGATGGTATTGCTATTATACGCCTTACACCAGAAATACCCCTAATTGCACCTGCTGCACCTGCGGTGATTTTTGACAACAAACAGGCTATTTTGAAGTGGAACGTACAAATTCATAAGGGCGTTTATGGTAGTTATGTGGTAGAGCGTTCTGAAGATGGCAAAAATTTCAAAGCTACTTCTGATATTCCGTTTTCGTATATGAGTGAAGACAAAGACCCTATAAATGCCGTTTATGCAGATTCTTTGCCTAATAACAAGCAAAAATATTATTATAGGCTTGTGGGTATTACTGCCTTTGGCGAAAAAAGTCCCCCTTCTACTGTGGTGAGTGGCAAAGGTAAAGATGATTTATTTGCTGCTGTTACTATCTCCAAAATAGATATTATTGAAAATAAATCAGCCAGCATTACCTGGAAGTTCCCAGAGGCATATTTAGGAGAGATAAAGGGTTTTAAGGTGCGTTATGCAAGTAGTGCCAATTCCCCTTTTGTTGATGCACATAGGGGACTTCTTTCTAAGGGAGATAGGGATTTTAAACACACACCACCCTTTTTGAATACCTATTATTACGTGCAAGCCATTGATACAGATGGCAGTGTACGCAGTCAGTCTTTTCCGTTTTTGGCACAAAAAGAAGACCACGACCCACCAGCACAAATAGAGGATTTGGTGGCAAAAATAGACACGTTAGGTGTGGTTACTTTGCGTTGGAAAGCAGGTATAGAGCCTGATTTGCAAGGATATAGGGTTTTTAGAACCAATGGTTCTAAAGAAGAGTTTATGGAAATTACGCAAAGACTGCTGACCAAAAATATTTATAGAGATACGCTTTCTTTGCAGGTTTTGAGCAAAGAAGTATATTATAAAGTGATGTCAATGGATATGGTTTTTAATCCTTCCCCAGAATCAAAAACGGTACTTGTACGCAGACCAGACAAAGTTGCGCCAGTTGCCCCTGTTTTTACTCGTTATGATGTGCTAGAGGAGGGCATTGCGTTACAATGGGACAATAGTTCTAGTAGTGATGTGGCTAAATATGAGTTACATAGACTGCGTTTGGATAGCAATAAAACCACCAAAGTAGCAGAATGGTCGCTTAAGGAATTAGAAAAAATTACTTCTAATCAAGTTAAAGCCAAATATACAGATGTAATCTCTTCATTAGGAGGTACTTACCGCTATATGATTAGCGCAGTAGATAGTGCAGGCAACAGAGGCAAAACACAATCAGGCGAGATTACTTATGAAACAGGCAAGCGCAAGGCAGTAGAAGTAGTGGCAAAAGTGGATAGGGAAAAGAAAAAAGTAGTTTTGTCTTGGAAAAGCCCTGATGCAAGTCTGCGAGTTACACAATGCTACATTTACAGAAGTACCAATAAAGACCCTTTGCGCCTTTATGAAACGCTTTCAGATAATATTTCTGTGTTTGAAGATACGAGATTAGACATCAACAATGTTTATACCTACAAAATTCAGCTACTTTTCAGCAATAGGGCAAAATCCGTAATGACTGCTCCCATTATTGTCAAATACTAAATAAATGATTAAAAAGTCCCCCTACTTCCTAAGGAGGGGTTAGGGGTGGTTAAAATCAGGAAAAACCATAACATTCTTATCTTTCAAATATATGAAATTATTTCTTAAACAACTGTCACTTTGCCTACTGTTTTTAGTAGCCTATTCAGCCAACGGACAAGGTGGCACACCTGTTACCACTCCACCCACAGGCACATTACCTCCTAACCTTTCAGGACGTACTTATAACCCTTTTGAAAAGCATATCTGGGCGGTTTTTGATAAAATAAAAGCCCAAAATAGGTATGTAGGGGCTGTAAGTGCGGCTACTTTATCCAATGAATTGCCTATGGGCATTGTGAGAAGGATAGGAAACGTAGATTATGTTTTAGCCATTGATAGTGCCTCACGCAAGGGTGGTGTGTGGGTTTTTTCTGCTTATATGGCAGTTAAACTACCAAAAACTGGAGATAATTCTCTTATTGCATTTGCGGCTAGAAACATTGTTTTTAATCCGCAAGGCATAGGTGGTGCAAGTAGTAGTTTTCTTAGTGCCACTCGTTTAGAACTTGTTTCTACCAATACTATTACCCTTTCAGATGATTTATCTG
This sequence comes from Raineyaceae bacterium, assembly GCA_043771315.1. Lineage (GTDB taxonomy): Bacteria > Bacteroidota > Bacteroidia > Cytophagales > Thermonemataceae > JANYGM01. Next base: position 13,896 of record JAYVHJ010000322.1, on the reverse strand, counting down.
TAGAATTTTCTAAAACAAATGGCGTAAGCAATAATTACATAGAGTTTGACTGTAATGGTTATAAAAGCATCAGTTTGGAGGGTAAATTTAAGTTTAGTGAGGGACTTCTTATTCCTGCGGTTGTACCTACTACTGGAAGCGGTGATGTAGAACCACCACCAACGCCTGTGGTTACGCCACCAGCTACTGGCGCACTTGCAGCTAATAAACCTAAAGTTACGGCTACTTTTCGTATAATGATTGAAGACCTTAGTAATGTGCTTGTTACGGCAAGCATTACCCCGTTTAAGGTAAAAGGCTTAAAAGATTTTATTTTTGAGGTGCAGGACGCAAGTTTGGATATGAGTGATTTGATAAATCCTACAGGTTTTGCTTTTCCTACTGGCTATACGGGTGGTTATACAGGTGCAGATGCGTCTTTGTGGCAGGGTTTTCATTTGAAACTGCTGAGGATTACGTTTTTAGGCGTGAAAAGTACCAATACTAAGCCACCAGTTAGTATTGTGGCAGCTGATGTTCTCATTGATGATACAGGTATTTCAGGGCTTTTTGAGGCAACAGGCAATATTTTATCCATTGGAGATGGCTCTGCTGGTGGTTGGGCAGTTTCCATTGACCATTTACGGGTAAAATTAGTACAAAATAACCTAATGGGTGCAGGTATGGAAGGAAAACTCAAAGTACCCTTTTTAGGAGAAAATCCAATGAGTTATGAAGCAACAATGGACAGGGTAGCAGGTGATGTAACCTATACTTTTGCGGTAAAACTAGATAGTGCAGAAACCTACCAAATGCCTATAGGGCTTACTGCCAAAATGAGGGCTGGTACATCTATAACAGTTACTAGAGCAAATGGCACAACAACAGCAAGGGCGGTACTTACAGGGCTTTTAACTTCTACACAAACCAATACTTCTTTTTCTGGTATTGCTTTTCAGAACGTGATTGTTACGTCTGCTACCCCTTACGTAACAGGTGGCACATTTAGCCTTGTAAGCACAAATGCGCCTAAATGTAGGGGTTTTGGTATCAGCCTGACACAACTAGGCTTATACACTGTAAATGCTACGCAAAGTAAGTTTACGGTGCGTGCAGGCGTGAATTTTACGGATAGTGGTAGTGTTACTGTTTCAGCAGCAGCCACCATTGATTTTTTTGTAAATACTGCTACAATGAGTGAGGCAGGACTTCAAAGAAGGACGTGGCAATTAGATAGAATTGCTGTGAATAATATTAGTATTAGTTGCCATACCAATTCTTTTAGATTAGATGGTACTATTGCCGTATATGAAAATGACCCTGTTTATGGGAATGGTTTTAAAGGAGGCATCACCCTTGGCATCAAAGACTATGACTTTGGTGCAACCATTTATTTTGGTACAAAAGCCATTTCTACTACTAATAGTAATACATTTAGGTATTTTGGGGTAGTTGCCTTTGGAAAAGGGTTTAATTTGGCTTGTCCTGCCCCTTTTTTCATTACGGGCATTATGGGTGGTTTTGCCTACAAAATGCGTAATGGCGCATTCAACCCTGATTACAGTTTGCTTAATGCCCCAGGTGCAGCTGTAAGTGGTATAGGCTACGAATCAAGCACTACTTCAGCCAATGTCAATTTTATCCCAGATGCCTCAATGGGTATTTTATTTAAGGCAGGTATCAATTTTAAAATAGGTCCTATGGCACCTAAAGATGCGCCTGCCACAGGAGATGCTATGTTAGAAGTGGCATTTTCTTCTAGTGGAAGCCTGAATTATATTAGGTTTCAAGGAGCAGTTTATTTTATGAATGATGAACAGGCTATGAACGCAAGAACAAAAGGAGAAACGGCTGATGCTACACAGAAAAATTATGGTACGCTTGCTATTGTCTATGACCATACAAATAAGTGTTTTCACGCTGTTATTGATGGTTATTTGAATATGGCGGTGATTAAGGGTGCAGGAACTAACAACAAATTAGGGCAAATAGTCATTCATATAGACCCTACTAATTGGTATATTTATTTAGGTAAATCTACTGATATGTTGGGGGCTATTATTTTGAATATGGCAACTGTTCACGCTTATTTTATGATAGGAACAGTAGTAGAGGGAATGCCCCTTTTGCCACCTGCGGTAAGAGCTGCTTTATCTATGCCTGTTACAGACCCACGAGGTGGACAATCTGGTGATTTGCAATCTGGGCGAGGTTTTGCTTTTGGGGTACATTTAGGAGCAAGTTTTGGGGGAGATTGTGGCGTTTTTTATGCTAAGCTTAATATTATGGCAGGGCTAGACGTGCTGATACTTAATTTACCTAGTAGTATGTCGTGTGCAGGCAGACCAGGCAGACCAGGTATTGATGGCTGGTTTGCACAAGGGCAAATTTACGTGTTTGTGGCTGGAAGTGTAGGCATCAGGGCTAGAGGTAGAAAAATTGATATTGCTAGTATGACTTTGGCGGCACTACTTCAGTTCAAAGGACCTAACCCCACGTGGTTTGCAGGTAATTTGCATGGTAGTTATTCTGTACTTTGTGGGCTTGTAAGTGGTAGTTTTAACTTCCGTTTTGAAGCAGGTGAAAAATGTACGTTGGTGAGTAGTACTGGTTCTGAGGTAACCATTAAAGTCATAGAAAGTATGAAACCAGATGCTGCTGCCACCGCAGTAAGTGTTTTTGCTATGCTTCAAACCTCTTTTAATATTCCTGTAGAAAGTCCTTTTAAAATGGAAGATATGAATGATGTGGAAGGAGATTATAGGGTATTTGTGTCTGAATTTTCTTGTAAAAATGCAGGACAAACGGTACTGGGTACTTATTCTTGGAACTCAACTAAAAAAGTATATTCTTTCCGTAGTACAGAAGTATTGCCTCCTAATGCTACGCTCAACCTAAAAGTAGTGGTAAGATGGGAAAAACTGCAAGGTAGTACTTGGGTGGCACTTAATAGAACTAATGGCACGCTAGAAACAGAAATGCTAGAAAGCACCTTTACCACAGGTCCTGCACCACAAGACATTTATGGCAACGTGAAAAATGCTTATCCTATCAAAAATCAGTACAATTTTTATAAAAGTGAAGTTCCTTCAGGTTTTGCCAACTTGAATGTAGGGCAGTCTTATCTATTTGCTCCAACAGACACAGATGGCAAAAATTGGCGTTTTGAAGTAAGATTTAAAGATATTTCTTCTCCTGCTGCTCCTATCATTACGGGTCTAAATTACAATGTTACTGCACAAAGAGTCAATATAGGGCTTCCCACAAATCTTGTGAGCAATAAGATTTATAAGATGATGCTTGTAAAAATCCCTGTCAATGCACCCACTACTGCTGATAATACACAAACTACTGTAACTACAACAGTCGTAGAAGGTGGCACAACAGAAATAGCAGCTAATCAGCTACAAAATACCCTTTCAGCAGGGGAGAAAGTGATGTATGAAATTCATTTTAGAACAAGTAATTATCCTACTTTTGCCGCTAAAATGACAGCTTACGGTGCTGGTAGTGATTATGATTTTATTATGGGAAATGGGGCTTTTTATCTTTATAAAGATTATTTGAGCGTGAATGAAACACTAGATGATTTAGAAATAGACCCTCACGTGCAAGATGGACCTACTATACCTGCTTTACTATCACTTGTGGCAGAGCCTACACAAAGTTGGCTTACTACGTACCATAAGCCAGTTATTTATGACACTTACCCACAAGCAGCGAATATCTCTATGACTAGAAATACTGCCTTACTAGGGTTTTTACCAATGAAAGGTGTTTATTTTAATAGAGTGCTTGCCACACCTTATGTGCTTGACCCCGCAGATATCAATACAGGAATTGCCAATGGGAAAGCTGGTAGCATAAGATTAGATTATTTAGTACCGTTTTTTGTCAAATTTGATGCTGATGAGTTGCGAGGAAAAGCAGTGGCTAGTTATTTGAATAGCAGTAATAACCCTCCTGCTGTGCAAAATTTGATTGCCTATCTTTACAGACAGGTAACGCCAGGCAATTATGCTGTTACACTCAAATATACACTACCAGATGGTACTGTAACGGCTATTATTCCACTTAATATTGTGGCGAGATAAAACTGTTGTAAAACTATCATAAAACTATTATGACACATTTATATAAATGCTTTTTCCTCCTGTTTTTGTGCTTTTTAGGGAATTTCTCCCTGAAAAGCCAAAACCTTGATGGCATTAGCCTAAAAAAGAACAAATTAGAGGTATCAGGCTCACTTTCTGGCAACTTTGTGGGCTATGGTGCAACCAATATCAAAGACAGACGAGACCCTTTTAATTATTTCTTGTCTGGCTCACTCAATTTGAGCATTTTTGGGTACAGTATGCCTTTTTCGTTTAGCTACAGTAATGCAGGCAAAGGCTACAGCCAACCCTTTAATCAGTTTGTGTTTTCGCCACAATACAAGTGGGTAAAGACCTATATTGGCACAACGTCTATGACTTTCTCTCCTTATACGCTTGCAGGACACGTTTTTTCTGGTGCTGGGGTAGAACTCTCGCCCAAAAACTGGCGTGTAGGCATAATGGTAGGGCGTTTGCAAAAAGCTGTTCAGTTTAATTTGGCAGATTCTATTCGTTCAGAGCAAAACGAAAAAGCGGCTTTCAGACGTATGGGTTATGCGCTAAAACTAGGCTATGAGGGCAAAGGAGGCACTTTGTCTGGAAGTGTTTTTTATGCCAAAGATGATGCAAACTCCCTTACGCCTATTCCTTCAGGCACACTCCTTACGCCCAAACAGAACATTGCCGTTAATTTTAAGGCAAAAAAAGTATTTTTTAAGAAATTATCCGCAGAAATGGAGTACGCCCTTTCTGCTATGAACAACAATACCAAAGCCAATACTAGCCTTACAGGTGCAAATGCTAACCCTGATAGCGTGAGCGTGCCAAAAAGTAGTAATCTTTTAGCTAGATTTTTGCCAAATAACCCTACCACGCAATTTTTTGATGTATTTTCTGGTAATTTGGGTTATCAGTTTGAGAAAGTAGGCGTTCAGGTGAAATATGAACGCATTGCACCTAATTATCAGTCGCTGGGAGCTTATTTTTTCAATAATGATATGGAAAACTACACCATAGCAACCACAATGGCACTTTTCAAGAACAAATTAAGCATTGCTAGCAATATTGGACTTCAAAAAAACAACCTTGACGAGTTAAAAACTGCTCAAACCAAACGCTGGGTAGGGAGTGTAAATGTGAGTTTTGCTCCGAATGAAAAGTGGACGACAGGGCTTAATTACTCTAATTTCTCCTCTTATACACGTGTACGCCCACTAGATGACCCTTTTTTCAGAAATACGTCTGATACGCTTAATTTTTACCAAATTGCTAATAATTTTGATGGCACAGCCTCTTATATTTTTGGAGATAAAAAAGACAAAAAAACGGTTATTTTGGCGGCATCTTACCAAAAATCAGTGGACAAGGCAGGCTCACCAACAGGAGCAAACAATTTGAATAATGTTTATACTTTGAATGGTTCTTATGGTCAGATGCTCAAAAAATGGGGCGTACAGCTGAATGTAGGGGCAAATTATTTTCTAAACGAAAATACTGATGTTACTTCTTCCTTTTTTGGACCTAGTTTAGGACTTAGCAAAAAGTACAAAAAAGGCTTACAAATGTCAATGACAAATGCCTACAATGCTAATTTTACGAAGTTAAGCATTTTGAATAAGGAAACTGTAAATACGTTTAATGACGTTTTGAACACAAGAATAAGCCTTAATTATAGCAAAAAAGAAGAGAAAAAAGGCGCAAATAATGCTGATTTGCCACCACAGGCACAAGCAGGTGCGAGTAAAAAGAAAAAGCCAAGTCAAACCATTGGTTTTACTTTTCAGCGCACACAACGTTTTAAAGGCACAAATAGTCAGCCAGCATTTAGCGAATATACAGGTACGCTGATTTATACGTACTCGTTTTAATAGCCCCCTAGCCCCCAAAGGGGGAACAGTGCAGTTTTTACGGAATAAAAAATATTATAAAACAACCAACTATTATGTTAAATTTGCTACATAAACGAATAATAATGAAGGAATTTTATTGTAAAAAACCTATTTTTGCGCTGCTAGTGCTACTTTTAGCAAGTTTTTCAAACACACTACAGTTGCAGGCGCAAGTGTTCCCTACAAGTGCTACTGTGCGCCTTGTGCCTCCCTACAATACGTTTTTATCAGAACTTTCGCAAGGAAATTCTGATAAAGTACAGGTGATTTTGCTACAAAGAGACCAAAGTGTGCCAAATTATGATGTACGGCTAAAATTTAAGGTAAAACTTGCTGGAAACGTCATTTTTGAAACTGCTCCTAGTTTTGTTTCTCCTATCATCAATTTAGAGCAAAATACACCTATTGTCCTTTCTGGTGCTGATTTAGCAGCTTATTTTCAGGCAAATCATTTGGTTTTTGCCAATGCTAATTTACGTAATATTTATGTCAATAACGGACAAGTTCCAGAGGGTTTATATGAGTTTTGCGCTACTGTTTATAGTGCCACAAGAGCGGATAGGCAACTTTCTAACAATGCTTGTCAAATATTTTCTTTATCTCGTTCTTTGCCACCCCTACTTAATTTGCCTGCTTGTGGTGGTGCAATTCCAGAGCAAAATCCACTAAATTTACGCTTTTGGTGGACACCTCAACATAGTAGTTCTGTCAATTCTGCGGCAAATACCAGCTATGTTTTGGAGATTTTTGAGATACGAAATGCTGATGGCAATGCCAATAATGCGGTTTTGACTAGTAGCCCAGTTTTTAGCTTTCCCACACCACTTACGCAGTATTTTTATAGCATTTCAGACCCTAATTTTATTGTGGGAATGCGTTATGCGTGGCGTGTGAGGGTGATTGATGATAGCAATAGAGATGCTTTTATCAATAATGGTTATTCTGCTGTTTGTGAGTTTACGTATGCGCCAACGCTTGCCAATGGGCAAACCTTAGTGCCAATACTTGCTCCTTCAAACATTCAGGCGGAAGGCAAAGGCATAAGGGCTGGGCGTGTTTATTGGTCAGCTTTTGTAGGAACAGCACTAGACCGCCCAGACCGTTATAAAGTGGAATACAAGAAAGTTGGTGCTAGCGGAAACGCTGGGTTAGAATGGTTTTCTGAATTTACGACAACAGATGAACTTTTGATAAATCAGGGTTTAGAGCCTGCCACGACCTACGAGGCAAGGGTGCAAGGAGAAAAAGGTGGTTTTTTGGGAGATGCTTCTAGCATTGTAACCTTTACGACTTTTATACCTGTAACGCCTGTCTGTGGGGTTACGCCTACCAACGTGCTTGAAAATATGACTCCAATGCGTAATGCACGTATAGGAATGCCTATTGAAGTAACAGGTTTTGAGGTGGTTTTGGATAGTTTGGAAGCAGAAAGCACGCCTGGTGTGTATTCTGGGCGTGGACTTATAAAAATCCCGTTTATGCTTAATCAAACCTTTACGGTACTTTTTGAGAGCCTTTTTATCAATGAATTGGGGCAGGCTGGAGAAGGGAGAGTATGGTTTAAAACCAAACCTATTGAAGAATGGATAGCAGACCAAGCAGGACAAACGGCTGCTAATCAGCAAGAAGCGCAAGACATACTGAATAATCAGCAAGCATTTGCAGATACGCCTTTTTATGATGATGTCATTACTTTTGGAAATACTACTATTCAATCAATTAGCGTTAGTCCGCAAGGTTATATTCAGTTAAATACAGCAGGAGGTACTTTTATGGCTGATACTGCGCTTGTTCCTAAACCTCCACGTAGAAGTGCGCTGATTATAGAAGACAAAGATGGCAATCAATGGGTGATACTGCCTAATAATAGTGTGGTGGCAGCTCCTCACGGTGGTTTGCCCCCAAAATACAATTATAGTGATGACAAATTAGATGCCACAGATAGTTTACGAGTAGATTTTACCCAAAAACTGCTTCCAAGCCCACAATTATTTGGTTTTGATGCTCGTAGAAAGGGCAATACTTACTTTAAATGGGCTAAAAACTTTGAGGCTATTCGTCTGAAAGGTGGTTTGCCTTATTTTGTGCCTTATCAGAGTTTGGGGGCGGCAACGCTTACTGCCACAAGTACCCAAAGAGAAGAGGTAGTGGTGAATATAAAATACCTTCCAAAAGCTACAGAGCCTGCTTTTAATGAAAGTAGCCTTACTTTTAAGCTAGGAACTACGGTTATTACTGCTAAAACCGCAACCGCCACAACAACAGGTTATACGGCTTCTTTTTTGTTTAATTTGCCTGCTGTGCCAATTACTGGAACGTCTGGTGATGAGCCGTTTTTATATGCTTACTATGGCACTAAGAAAATAGGTAAAATCAATATTGCTCCGTTCAAAAGACGAGAGGAAAAAGTAATTTTAGTACCTGTAAATGGGGCTACTGCGCCTAATGTGGGCATTTTGCAGACGTATTTAGACAGCGTTTATAGGCAGGCAAACGTGAAATTTACGGTTACAGAAAAAACTGGTTTTAGGTTTAATATAGACTCTGTGGGTGCGGCAGGGCTTGCTCGTGCAGGTAGTGGTATCAATAAATACAGCGCAGAAATGCGAATGATACGTGATAAATTTGCCATAGACACCACTTATGACAAAAAAGCAAGTTACATTTTTGTTGTATCTGCTTTTGAGGGAGGAGGATTGGACGGTTTTATGGTACGAGGGCGTAGTATGGGTTTTGTGGCAAGTGGCGCAAACAAGCGTACTTATGCCCACGAGCTAGGACACGGAGCATTTGGTTTAGAGCATACCTTCCCAGAAATAGGGCAAAGCCTTTCTAATAACCTGATGGATTATGGAGATAGCACGCACCTGACCCACAAACAATGCAAAGATATTGCTAAACGTAAATTTGTTTTTAATTGGTTGGATAGTGAGGAAGATGGAAGCGTTGCTAATTTTGTTGTTGGTGCAATAACTGGTGGTGTGGTGGATTTACTTATCCAAGTGGGGGAAATATATATAGATAAGGGCGGTGTACCTTCTTTTGCTGTTATTGTTAGTGAAATTAGTTGGAGTTCTGTGGCACTATCTGTAGTGTTTGGTGGGGCGAGTAGTGGCGCAGGTGCAATCACTAAATTTAAAGCTTTTGCTCAAACGCCAGCAGCTAGAAAAGTTCTAGAAAATGGCTTAGAACTTATTTTAGATTGCACAGAGGACGTTATTAAAGATTATGCAAAAGGTGATGTTAATGTAGCGAAGAGTATTGCAACAAGTCTCATTTCAAGCAGTTTATTCAAGTTGGGAGGAGGTATTTTAGATGCGTTAATTCCTAAGATACGTAAAAGATTTGGTATTTTAGAGCCAAAAATAGTTGCTAGAACAGCGCCAAAATTAGTAGATGCAGCAGTATCACTTTTAAAGGAAAGAGAAAAAATATTAACTGATTTTAAGGCTAAATTTAGTGATAAATACTACGCAGATGCAGCTACAAAGCTTGTAGATGATGCCTATTTGCAAAAAAGAGTTTTTAAGATGTTTAATGATGATATAGGTAAATGGATGCGTGATGCAGACCTTATAAATACTTTACTTGTGCTTCTTCCTGCTAGGTATTATTACCCACTTTCTATGAAAATAGGGTCTACAGAATATAATGATGCAATAGGTGGCACAATAGAGGGTTTTAAGGCATTTTTAAGTAGTTTAGTCGCACCTTGTCAAAACTTTAATGCAATAATACTGAAAGCTCATAATGCTGGTATGCCTCAAATACAAGTAGATAATGCTATTGCTAAACTTTGTACTATCACTCCTGCAAGCACCAGAATAAGTATAAATACCAAACTTGGAAGTTCAAGCTACACCAATGCAGAGGTAAGGGCGTTTTTGGTGGACGTTTTGGGCAATGGGGTAGACCCAGCACAAGCATTAAGTAATAATATTTTACAAATAAACAGCAATATTATTGATGCGTGGCAATTAGTGCGTCAGGCTCGTTGTGTAAATTCACAAGTGAGTTGTGATGCCAAAATGCCACAAGATTTTGAAATATTGAAAGAAGTTGCTAATTTGCAAAATAATACTACTTTTCTTAGTAATCTAGGTGTTATAGCAGGTGCAGATGGCAAAGAATCTCTAAAATTATTTATAAAAAAGCATTCTACAGCTCGTTGTTATACTTGTGGAAGTAGTGCTACTGATACTCATTTGCATTATATGTCTGCTTATTTGATAGATTTAGTCTATTTTGTTAATAATTTTCATACAACTACTGACGTTCAAAGTGTTTGGAATCAAGGGCTTACGGGTAGCCCCACGCAAGTAGTTGGTGGAGCATATATGTTATATTTGCTTAATCAAGAAAAAAATCTAACTTTGCCTGCTAATGAGGTACTCAGGTTTGAGTTAGATTTGAATAATAGTCCCAATCTAGCAAAACCTAAGAAAGCAGATATTGTATTAAGTAACAGCAGTTCAACCCAAATTTTGGTAGAATGTAAGAGTTGGACACACCAAGATCCTAATTTTTCGGGGCTAAGAAGTGGCTCTAGTGCCAGTTATTCGCAATTTGAAACCTATCTCAAAAATATAAGCAGTATGAATGAACTTCGTTATTATTTTGATGCTAGAAGAACGAACATCACAGAAACCTATGTAAAAGACGTTTTTAAAACATCTTTTACAAATAATCAACCAGCTATTTTTGATGCTATTTGGAATAATAATCTGGGGCTTAGACAGAGTTTATTTCCCATAAATAATACTAATGCACTAAAAAACAATGCACAATCAGAGTTTACACAAATGATAAACACAATGGATAATGATTTGTTTAAATTCTTAAATGTCAAATAGTTATGTATAAAATGATTCATTTTATAAAGAAAATCAAGTCTTTTTTTGTTGTAAGGGATAAATTATATTATTTAAATAATGAAGGAATTTTAATTTTAAATAATAAAATATTATTTAAGTGCTATGGTATTGAAAAAAAATTAGATACTATATTTTGTTATCAAAACTTAGATGATGTAAATACAATTATCCTAAAAAGTAGTGGAAAAGTAATAAAAACGCCATATTCTCTTGACTCAAATTCATATAATGAAATAAATACAATTATTCATAACAAAGATTATAATTTAATAAATCAACAGATAGGATTATACGATATTGAGATAGATAATATAAGATGGTTTGATAATATTTTACCTTTTGGTTTGAATATCAGAAATTTTGATAGTCTATACTATAGACTATCAAAAACTAAACTTTCCTCCCTTTCTCTCCTCACAGGTTTATATTTGTGGGAGCTAGATTTAGGTTTTAACTATCCAAACGCTCAAATACACGAAATAATAGGAGTGTATAAAAATGTATTATTAGTTTCTTTAAACGAAGGTACATTACTTGGTTTAGATACAGAAAAAGGTGTTATTCTTTGGGAAATGCCTTATCAAGCCATTTTAAAAGTTCGTTTTAATAAGGCAAGTTATTTAGATGCAGAAAAGGGCTTTTTGTATTTCCTTAATACTAATGGTTTTGCTGTATTAGACTTATCCACTCAAAAAATAATAGCTTCCAAAAATGATTTTGAAGGTTATTCTGGGCAAGTTTCACAGTTTGGGAGTGGTTGCAAGAATGGAGAATATATTTATTTTACAGGTAGCAAAGATACTAGCCTTTTTAATTATTGGCTGGGCGTTTTTCATATTCCTACTATGCAGATTGTTTGGGAATATAAAAATGAAAATAATGAAACATTTAATAGTCCACCACAAGTAGCAGAAAATAAATTATATGCTTTGGATAGTGGTGGCACTTTACATATTTTTGAGAGAGAAGAAGAGTAAAATATCAAAAAAGCTAGCAAGAAATTGCTAGCTTTTTGCGTTCAGAGCAAAACGAAAAAGCGGCTTTCAGACGTATGGGTTATGCCCTTAAACTAGGCTATGAGGGTAAAGGAGGCACTTTGTCTGGGAGCGTTTTTTATGCCAAAGATGATGCAAACTCCCTTACGCCTATTCCTTCAGGCACACTCCTTACACCCAAACAGAACATTGATATTAATTTCAAGGCAAAAAAAGTGTTTTTTAAGAAATTATCCGCAGAAATGGAGTACGCCCTTTCTGCTATGAACAACAATACCAAAGCCAATACTAGCCTTACGGGTGCAAACGCTAACCCTGATAGTGTTAGCGTGCCAAAAAGCAGTAATCTTTTAGCTAGATTTTTGCCAAACAACCCTACCACGCAATTTTTTGATGTATTTTCTGGTAATTTGGGTTATCAGTTTGAGAAAGTAGGCGTTCAGGTGAAATATGAACGCATTGCACCCAATTATCAGTCACTAGGAGCTTATTTTTTCAATAATGATATGGAAAACTACACGATAGCAACCACAATGGCACTTTTTAAGAACAAATTAAGCATTGCTAGCAATATTGGACTTCAAAAAAACAACCTTGACGAGCTGAAAACTGCTCAAACCAAACGCTGGGTAGGAAGTGTGAATGTGAGTTTTGCGCCTAATGAAAAGTGGACGACAGGACTTAATTACTCTAATTTCTCCTCTTATACACGTGTACGCCCACTAGATGACCCTTTTTTCAGAAATACGTCTGATACACTTAATTTTTACCAAATTGCTAATAATTTTGATGGTACAGCCTCTTATATTTTTGGAGATAAAAAAGACAAAAAAACAGTTGTTTTGGCGGCATCTTACCAAAAATCAGTGGACAAGGCAGGCTCACCAACAGGAGCAAACAATTTGAATAATGTTTATACCTTGAATGGTTCTTATGGTCAGATGCTCAAAAAATGGGGGGTACAACTGAATGTAGGTGCAAATTATTTTATAAATGAAAATACAGATGTTACTTCTTCCTTTTTTGGACCTAGTTTAGGACTTAGTAAAAAGTACAAAAAAGGCTTACAAATGGCAATGACAAATGCTTACAATGCTAATTTTACGAAGCTAAGCATTTTGAATAAAGAAACTGTAAATACGTTTAATGACGTTTTGAACACAAGAATAAGCCTTAATTATAGCAAAAAAGAAGAGAAAAAAGGCGCAAATGGGGCAGTAAATAGTCCTGATATGCCTGCACAAGCGCAGGCGCAAACCACTAAAAAGAAAAAGCCAAGCCAAACTATTGGATTTACTTTTCAACGCACACAACGCTTTAAAGGCACAAATAGTCAGCCAGCATTTAGCGAATATACAGGTACACTGATTTATACGTACTCGTTTTAATAGCCCCCTAGCCCCCAAAGGGGGAACAGTGCAGTTTTTACGGAATAAAAAATATTATAAAACAACAAACTATTATGTTAAATTTGCTACATAAACGAATGATAATGAAGGAATTTTATTATAAAAAACCTATTTTTGCGCTGTTAGTGCTACTTTTAGCAAGTTTTTCAAATACACTACAGTTGCAGGCACAAGTATATCCTACAAGTGCTACTGTACGCCTTGTACCACCTTACAACACATTTTTATCAGAACTTTCGCAAGGAAATTCTGATAAAGTACAAGTGATTTTGCTTCAAAGAGACCAAAGTGTGCCTTCTTATGATGTACGGCTAAAATTTAAGGTAAAACTGGCTGGAAATGTCATTTTTGAAACTGCCCCTAGTTTTGTTTCTCCTATCATCAATTTAGAGCAAAATACACCTATTGTCCTTTCTGGTGCTGATTTAGCGGCTTATTTTCAGGCAAATCATTTGGTTTTTGCCAATGCTAATTTACGTAATATTTATGTCAATAACGGACAAGTTCCAGAGGGTTTGTATGAGTTTTGTGCCACTGTTTATAGTGCCACAAGAGCAGATAGGCAACTTTCTAACAATGCTTGTCAAATATTTTCTTTATCTCGTTCTTTGCCTCCCCTACTTAATTTGCCTGCTTGTGGTAGTGCTATTCCAGAG
>JAYVHJ010000321.1:0-5592 GCA_043771315.1 Raineyaceae bacterium | reverse complement strand
GCACCATATTTTTTAGCTACAAAACGGAAATAATCTCGCCAAATCAGCTCAAAAATCAGCCAATAAGTAGAATCATTTTTGATGCGCTGACGTTCGTATTTTTTTATTTCTTCATAGATTTTTCTAGGAGAAATACATCCCAAAGCAAGCCAAGCAGAGAATTTGGAAGAATAATCTGCACCCAAAAGCCCGTTTCTGGTTTCCTTGTAAACACGAAGTAAATCATTTTTCCAAAGATAATCATCTAACCGTTTTAAGGCGGCAGTTTCTCCACCTTCAAAAGCTAAAACACTTCTTTTATTTGTTTCCAAAAGTTCAAAACCAAGTTCTTTGAGTGTTGGAATTTCTCCAATATTAAAAATTTCTGATTTACTCAATTTTGTGGGCGCAGGAAATATGGGGCGTATTTTTGTTCCTTTTTCTACATTTTTCCTAAATTCTGTATAAACATCAGGAATGTGTGTGGTGGCAAAAGGTAAATCATCAAGATGATAAAGCGTTGCACCCCAAAAACGTTCCAAAGCAACACCATTAGCAAAAAGTACCTTCTCTATTTTTTTCTCTATATTGGTTTCTTCTGCGGTAACTTCATAGCCACAATAAACGGCATCAACCCCAAAAGATGCAACAAGTTGTGGGATTATTTCTTCTGGCTTTCCTATACGCATAATAAGCTCTCCTCCTATTTTACGCAGGTTTTGCCGCAAATCTTGCAGACTTTCTAGCAAAAACTTTGCTCTAAAATAATCAGTTCTTAGAAAGCCTAAACTTGTTTTTTCAAACATACGTTTATCTAGGCAATATACCACAAAAACTTGCTCAAATTTTTGTATGGCACGCACCAAAGGTTCGTTGTCGTGCAAACGAAGCTCATTTCTAAGCCAAACAATAGCGGTCTTATTTCTCATACTTTAATAACTTTATGTATAAAAATATGTTTTTGGAAAATACTATTTTTTGATTTTATGCTGAATTATTCTAAACAAAACATAAAAAAATGTATATTTGCTTGATTATTTTTGATAAATATAGAGAACCATAGAAAATAAAAAACAATGAGTAAGCCTCAAAAAATACATATAGAATACGTCAATAAAGTTTTAAAACTAAAAGAAGATGACGAAAATCCACTCATTACAGATGAAAAAGTGCGTTTTCGTGCCTTAGAACTAATGATTTCTGAAGAAGAATGGAATGAACTTCTCAAAGAATTTAGAGAATTTAGCAACAGAGGACAAAACCATCTGCGCCATAATAATTATGAAGATGCCCTTGAAGAGTTTACAAATGCACTTTTACTAAACCCAAATGATGCTAATGTGCTTTATTTATGTGCAGATGCTAATTATGGTCTTTGGAAAGAGAAAGAACGCAATAGTAGCAAATCACAAGCCATTGAATATGCAGAAAAATGCTTAGAAATATATCCCTCACATGACGGAGCAGCCAATATCATTAGTTTACTCAAAAAAGAAAAAAGTAAACCTTTTTTAAGCCCAGCCACCAAAATATTTATTTGGAAAGCTGTAAAGAAGCTTTTTTGGACAGGATTAATTTTAGGTGGACTTTTTTATTATAATAATTTTAGGAAAAATAAAAACCTCCACGAAAAAGTTAATAATGAAATTGTGGCAGTTGATGCAGAAGATTGGGAGAAAAGTAAGCATTATAAAGGAGAAGAATTTATTTTGAAAGATGTGGTTTTTGATGCTGGAAGCCTTGTTTTGTCGCCAAGTGCACAAACAGAGCTTGACCATTTGGTGCGTTTTTTGAATAAGAATACAGATATTGATGGTATTTTGGAAGGACATACTGACAATGTTGGTTATCCACAACAAAATCAGGCTATTTCGGAGCAACGAGCCAAAATAGTTTATGATTATTTGGTAAAAAAAGGTATCAGCACCACACGACTCAAACACTTGGGTTTTGGAGATACTAAGCCAACTGTTAAGAATGACAGTGAATTTAACCGTGCCAAAAACCGTAGAATAGATTTTAAAATTACTAAAATAAACGAATAATCATCATTTAAAAAGCCTTTCCCAATTATGGAAAGGCTTTTTTTGGAGAAGTAAATTTTTAATGTTATTATTTTGATTTTAATCAAAACCAAAACTTATGATAGAAATACTTTTAGAAAAAATCATACAACAAACCCCACAAAATGACCTGTTTTTTTTGTGGGGAATGCCTTGCTCTGGCAAATCTACCATAGGAAAACAACTTGCAGCGCAATTAGACTATATTTTTATTGATTTAGATGAGTACATTATGTCACAAGAAAATAAAACTATTGTACAAATATTCCAAGATAAAGGAGAAAACTTTTTCAGAATGTTGGAAACACATTATTTGAATAAAATTATTATGGAAAATGCTAAAGAAAATCCTAATAAGAAAACTATCATAGCAACAGGTGGTGGAACCCCTTGTTTTAATGAAAATAGCTTTAAAATGCTTAAAAATGGTTTTTGTGTTTTTTTAGATATTGATTTGGATATACTAACGACACGTGTTAAAGATGATACAAAAAATATACGTCCTATTTTTATCAATAAAACTAATCAAGAAATAAAAGAACTAATTTCTAATCTTTATCAAAAACGTATTCCATATTATGAAAAAGCACATTTTAGATATATTTTTGCATAATTTTTGCTAATAAAACAAAAAAATGCTAATTTGTGTTTTCTATCAAAAAACAAATCTCATAAAAATTTTATGAAAAAATATATAATCCTACTCTTCTTGTCGCTTCTTTTTATAGATAAATCTTCAGCGCAACTCTATTGTAATGAATGGATTAACTATAATCAAGCGTATTTTAAAATCCCTATTACAGACAAGGGGCTTTACCGCCTCACACACGCACAACTAGCAGCTGCAGGTTTTAATGTGACTAATAATCCGCAAAAAATACAAATTTTTCATAGGGGCGTAGAACAAGCAATAAGTGTGCAGGGTGAAGCTGATGGCGTTTTTGATGCTACAGATTACGTTGATTTTTTTGGCAAAGGAAATGATGGAACGCAAGACAGAGAACTGCATTTCCCTAATTATACAAGTCAGATAAATCCTTATAAAAACATCTATTCTGATACAACCGCCTACTTTATTACTCAAAGTTTGAGCGCAACAAACGGCAAAAGAATGAGCAACCTAAACCTGCCTTCTGGTGCGCTTGTGGCACAGCCTTACATCATACAAGAAGAATTACAGGCTTTTGCAGAGCAATTTTCACCAGGAGCAAGCATCGTAACCACTTTTTACGTTTATTTGGCTGATTTTGGAAGAGGAAAAGGCATTACAAGTAACATGATTGGAAGTACCACGCCAAGAGACTTTATCTTCAATGTTGTAAGTCCACAAAGCAATATCACGCCTACCATAGAGATTTCGTATGTAAGTAGGGGTACTAGCAATGTTACAATGACATTTTCTGTTGGGAACTCTACCACAACATTGCGTACTATTAATACAACACTTTCTGGTACGGCTAATTCTGGCATCATCACTGCGAATCTTCTTGCAACAGACTTTCCAACTGGAAATGGACAGTTTATTTTGCGTGCTGCGAGTACAATATCTCTATATTCTATCAATTATATCAAATTACGCTATGCTAAGGGCGTTAATGCCAATTTTCAAACAGAAAATTATTTTAATACTGCGCCCAATCCTTCTGCAACGTCTTTGCTAAATATTGCAAATGTGCCTGCTGGAAGCATTTTATACGACATTACGAACACTACCAACATTCGCCAAATAGCATCAGCGAATAACCCCGTTATTGATAATACGTTGAATGAGCGTAGTTTTTTCTTGACAAACAATTTCAGAACTCCCCTAAAAATCAGCCAAATAAACTTTCAAAGCATCAACCCGCTTAGTTTTGATTATTTGATGATTAGTAATCAAATTCTTAGAAAGCCTGCTGGGGGTTATGCAGACCCTGTGCAGGCGTATGCAGACTATCGTGCAAGCGCACAAGGTGGAAGTTATAAACCTATTTTAATGGATATTGAGGTACTTTATAATCAGTTTAATTATGGTGAACGTAGTTCTGTGGCTATCCGTAATTTTGCTAAATTTATGTATGACGGAAACCCCATTACAAGCAAACCAAAGGCACTTTTTTTGCTTGGTCGTGCTATTTCTTTGATGCCTACAGACCCTATTTTTGGAAATGTTGGTGTTGGTTTTGATATTCGTAATAACCCTTTGGATGCAGTTCAAAACCTTGTGCCTACACATAGTTATCCAGGGAGTGATATTCCGCTTACGGCTGGCTTTGATAATGTAGCACAATATAAATATGCCAATACAATACCTACAGGCAGATTAAGTGCTAATATTCCTTTGCACGTAGCCAACTATCTTACCAAAGTAAAAGAACACGAAAACCCAACAGGAAACAACGTGTGGCGTAAAAATATGCTTTTTATGAGCGGTGGAAATTCGCAAGCAGAACAAGCAAATTTTAAGAATTACGTAAATAATTATAAAAATATTATTGAAGGTGATTTTTTGCGTGGAACAGGCAAAATTATCACCAAAACCACTACAAATAATGTTCAATATATCAATGTAGCAGATGAAATTAACAAAGGAATAGGACAACTTACTTTCTTTGGGCATTCTAGCGCAATTTTCTCTGATATTGATATTGGTAATGCCTCGCAAGACGTGCAAGGATACCGTAATAAAGGTAAATATCCGCTTATTTTGGGAAATGGCTGTTTGCTTGGCAACCTTTATTCTGGTTATGCGTCTAATGCCTACATTAGTGATGACTGGATGTTGCTTAGAGATGATAGAGGTGCTATTGGCTGGATAGCTAATGCAGGTGAAGGAATAGCATCTTATCTTAACTATTTTTCTACACTTTGGCACAATGCCACTTATGGTACAAAAATCCTTTTGGGTGAGTCATTGGGCGTTTTGCATAAGGCAGTTATGGATTCTATCAATTTAGGCAGCGACCCTATTTTGCGTTCTCAATTTCAACAAATGACTTTGCAGGCAGACCCTGCGGTGCGTTTAGTGGCAGGAAATAAGCCTGATTATTATACAGATAACACACAAATTTCGTTAGAAAGTTTTAATAATAGCCTCATTACAGCACGTTCTGATTCTTTCAAAATTCGCCTAATTGCCAACAATCAAGGTATTTCTGATACAACAAAATTCCGTATTTCTGTCAAAAGAACACTTAGCAACGGTACTATTATTGATTATACAACAACAAAAAGATACAAAATAAACAACACAGATACGCTTTATTTTACGGTTACTCGTCCTTTGAGTGGTGGCAGTTTTGGAAACAACCGTTTTGAGGTAAAACTGGATTATCTCAACCAAATACCAGAACTTAGTGAAGATAATAATGTTGCCGTTCTGGAATATTTATTGCCTGATATAGGTGCAAAAGCACTTTTCCCGCCAGAATATAGTGTTATTGGTACGCAACCCATACGGCTTATTGCGCAGGCAGGAGATATGGCAAATATTGGGCGAGATATGGTGTTTGAAGTGGATACAAGCAGTTTTTTTAATAGTCCTATCAAACGCTCCAACATCATACGTGGG
>JAYVHJ010000320.1:0-1626 GCA_043771315.1 Raineyaceae bacterium | reverse complement strand
AAATAAAGCATAGCCATTACAATCATAGCAATACCAATTACCCACGCAAGAAAACCCAGCGGTTTTTCCATATTTGTCATATTGACCACCAGCATATTGATAATGCTTATCAACCCAAAAATAAGCCCATAACGCAACCCTGCACGTGTGGTAGTGGTATTTGTTTGCTCTTCCATAAAAGTAATATTTAAATTTTAGTGAAAATTAAGATGAAATTATGTAGCTAAAACGGAATTGGAGCAGTTGTTAGTATATTTTAGTTGAAAACTTTTGAGGTACGAAATATAAGGTAATATTTTCGTACTTCGTACCTCTAATTTCGTACCTCTAAATTGGGTATTTCTATCATAAAAAGGCTACCAATGCCCATTTCTGAATGTACTGAGATACGTCCTTTTAGCTTTTCAATGGTTTCTTTGACAATATAAAGCCCTAAACCAGAGCCTTTGCTATTTTGTGAGGCACGGTAAAACATCTTAAAAATATTTTTTTGATGCTCTTCAGGAATCCCCTGACCGTTGTCTTTTACCTCAATAACGACATTATTTTCGTGCGTAGATACGTGAATTTCAATAAATGGTGTTTCTTGATTAGTATTACTATACATCACCGCATTAGATACAAGGTTATTCATAAGAACACTTAGCCTAGATAAATCTGTATAAAATGGCGTTTTTATATCAACAAAAATACGTTTATCAATTTTACGAGCATTATCCAAATATTCTAAGTCATTAAAAGTATCTTTGATAAGTTGCTCAAAATCAATAAGATTATGCTCTAATTCTAAACGAGAATTACGAGAATATGAAATAATATCTTTGATAAAACGGTCAAGTTTGTGAACACTTGTATTTATCATATCCAAATACTGTGAAATAATGACAGGGTCATTTTCTAGCTTAGAGATAGTAATAAGCCCCATAATACTTGCCAAAGGTGCTTTTAGGTCGTGTGATGCGCTATAAACAAACCTATCAAGTTCTGTATTGATTTTGAGAAGCTCCTCATTTTGGTCTTCCATTTGCTTACGTACTTCTTTATTTTCAGAAATATCACGGATAGCTCCATCAAAAATAATTATACCATTTTCTTTTTTTGCAATAGAACCACTTTCCAAGCCCCAAAAAGTGCTACCATCTTTACGTTTGAAAAAAAGTTCTTGTGTTGTTTCTTTTTTGTCTATGCTATCATAAAACTTTTGTCTGTCCGCAGGATTATGATAAAAACTAATAGGATTTAAGGCTAAAATCTCTTCTACACTATCATAACCAAACATTTTGGCAAAAGAAAGATTAACATAAATCATTTTTCCATCAGAAGAACTTCTGTAAATACCTTCTTTTATATTTTGATTAATAGAAGATAACAGTTCTTCATTTGTTCTTATTTTCTCTTCTATTTCTAGTTGTGGTGTTATATTTTTAGCAAAAACAGACACTCCTATTATTTGCTTGTCTATCCAAATAGGATAAAAAACAATTTCTAAAGTAACTTCTTTTTGTTCTTGCGGATAGAAAAATAGTGTAATATGTCTTGGTGTTTGCCCTAAAAGTGCTTTATCATAAAAAACTTTCCATTCAGTATTATATTTTTCTGTGATTGCTATATTAACCATATTCATTC
>JAYVHJ010000319.1:0-7175 GCA_043771315.1 Raineyaceae bacterium | reverse complement strand
CACGTGGGGTTATGATAGTTCAACCCCGTTGGGGTTGTTTCTACAAAGAAAACTGTATTAAAAACCCTGAAAGGGTTTAACAATCATAACCCCACGTGGAACGTGGGGAACGACAAATCAAAACTATGTAGAGTGGTGTAATTGGATATTTTAATTAACAAAATGAAAAAACGAATTTTAGTAACTGGTGCAGCAGGTTTTTTGGGCGGAAGAGTAGCCAAATATTTAGCTACACTATTTAATGATTATGAAATTATTGCCACTTCAAGAAGAACCAACAGAATGGCAGAACTCCTATTGCACAAGTGCCAATTTATAGCTGGAGATTTATGTGATGCCCAACTATGTGATGAAATAACTAAAAATGTTGAAATTGTAGTGCATTGTGCCGCTTTGTCTGCTCCTTTTGGTCAGTACGAGTGGTTTTATCAGTCTAATTTTGTGGCTACCAAAACATTACTTGAGGCAAGTGTAGCCAATGGCGTAAAAAGATTTATTTTTATTTCAACGCCAAGTATTTATTTTAATTATTCAGATAGGTTTAATGTAAGTGAGGCAGATGAATTGCCCAAAAAAATGGTCAATCATTATGCCCAAACCAAGTTACTTGCAGAAAAACTCGTTTTACAAACCAATGGAAAAGGTATAAGCACCCTTGCTCTAAGACCACGTGCAATTATAGGAGCAGAAGACACTGTTATTTTTCCTAGAATGCTGGAGGCTTACCACAAAGGCAAGCTAAGAATAATAGGTAACAGTCAGAATAAGTGTGATTTTACCTGTGTACACAACGTGATTGAGGCAATAGTTTGCGCTATCAATGCGCCAGAAAATGCGTTTGGAGAAGCCTATAATATTACTGATGGTGAAGCAGTGAACTTTTGGGAAACACTAAATTTTGCACTAAATGCGTTGGGACTAAAACCACCCACAAAAAAAATACCCAAACAACTTGCTTTCTTTGTGGCAGCAATAATGGAATTCTCAGCACAACTATTAGGCTCAAAAAAAGAACCTCCACTAACAAGATATGGCGTTGGCATACTCACCAACCATTTTACGTTAGATATTTCAAAAGCTATTTCAAGACTTAATTATCAACCAACAATGAAAACATTGGAAGGTATCAACGAATATATTTTATGGTACAAGAGTCAGCAATAAGTGTAGCATTGTTTGCATCAGGCTATTGTGAGGCACACGCCTACGTAGTTAATAAAAAAGATGGTTTTGGCAAAACTTCTTTTTATGCGGTTTGGGCTTTGATACATATCCCAAAAGTTGGCTATGTATTGTTTGATACAGGCTACAACAATAATTTTCAATTAGCCACAACGCCCTTTCCAGAAAGATTATACCGTTGGATAACCCCAGTTTATATCAATGAGGCGCAAACTGCAAAATCTATTTTAGAAAAAAAACATATTCAGGCGGAAGATATTAAGTATATTGTGATTTCTCATTTTCACGCAGACCATATTGCGGGGCTTAGAGATTTCCCCAATGCTCAAATTATTTGTAGCAGGGCTGCCTATAAAGAAGTGAAGACTTTGCAAGGCATTAGGGCGGTTTGTAAAGGTATTCTTCACAAATTATTGCCTGATGACTTTGATAAACGTGTGTTGATTATTGAAGAATTTGCAGATAATATTTTTGTAAATGATGATGGAATGACAGAATTTGAACTATTTGGAACAAAAACATTGACTTTTGTGCTGTTGCCTGGTCACGCAAAAGGAATGTTGGGCTTTATTTGCAAGAGTGATACTCAGAAAATATTTTACGCTACAGATGCTTCTTGGAGTTATCACACGTATTCTGAGGGGATTTTACCCCACAAAATAGTCAAACTATTCTTTGATTCTTGGGAAGATTTTATAGAAACACAACAAAAGATAAAAGCCTTTGAACTAAACCACAACGACTACAATGTACTATTTACACATTGCAAAAAAACTTTAGCTTTTATATCAAATGAGATTTAAACTGAAAATATTATACTATTGGTTCAAAATAATTGTAATGCCCAAAATACGTTCAGTGCAAGATTTGGCAGCATTTCAAAAAAAACAGTTAAAACAATTTGCAAATAAAACATTGCAAAAATCTGTGTTTTATAGCCGTTATTTCAAACACAAGATATTTGATTGGGTTTCTGTTCCTCAAATAACCAAAAAAGTATTTATGGAATCATTCAACGAAATCAATACGAAAGGCATAAAATTAGAAGAGGCTATGGAAGTTGCTTTACAAGCAGAAAAATCAAGAAATTTTAAAAGTGAAATTAATGGAATAACAGTTGGTTTGTCCACTGGAACAGACGGCAAACGTGGGTTATTTTTAGTATCAGAAGATGAAAGAGCACTTTGGGTGGCACTCGTGATGACAAGAGTTATTAAACCAAAAATATTCCAAAAGCAAAAAGTAGCATTTTTCTTACGAGCCAATAGCAATTTATACACCTCTGTTAGCTCTGGTCTTTTTGATTTTAAATATTTTGATATATTCAAGCCTTTAACGGAATTATTAACAGAATTAAATATTTATCAACCTCATATTTTAGCCTCGCAACCATCTTTACTAATGGATATTGCATTAGCGCAAAAAAATAAGCAAATAAATATTGCACCAATACAAATTATTTCATTTGCTGAAGTCTTAAATGAGAACGACAAAACAACCATTAGAAAAACTTTCAGTGCAACTTTCAATGTTGCTATTACTGAAGTATATCAATGTACTGAAGGTTTTTTGGGGGTTAGTTGCCCATACGGCACGATGCACCTAAACGAGGATTTTGTTCACTTTGACAAAGAATGGATTGATGAAGACAAATTTTATCCTATTATTACTGATTTCTCTCGGAGTAGCCAGCCTGTAGTAAAATATAAATTGAATGATATTTTACAGATTAAAGCGGAACAATGTGCTTGCGGGTCAAAATTATTAGCTATTGAAAAAATTATAGGTAGAGAAGATGATGTACTTTTATTACAAAACATAAAAATATATCCTGATTTAATTGCGAGGAAAATAGCACTGCATACAGATGATTTTCAAAAATATACCCTTGAACAAACTAACCAAAACACCTTAAACATTGGTATTGATTGTAGAACTGATGATTTTGAAATGCTTCAGAAACTCTTTAAAACTGTATTAAATGAGTTATTTGCAAGTTTTGGCGTTGAAAACATTAACTATAATTTTAAAAATAAAACGTCCATTATTGTAGGAAACAAAAACAGAAAAATAAAACGAATAAATTATGAAATTTAATATTTTATCTATTGAAAAGGTCTTGCCCAAAAATGTAATTTCATCTGAAACGCTTGATAAAATAGTCAATGGCTCTGTTGGTAGAATAGAAAAAAACACAGGAGTAAAATTTAGGTATCACGCCTCTGGGAATGAAACCATTGCAGAAATGGGAGCTGCTGCCTTACAAAAAGCCTTAGACAAAGCGCATCTTCAGCCAAAAGACATTGATTTATTGATTTTTGCAGGTGGGTCTTTTGACTATCCTGTTCCACATAACTCTGTATTGATAAAATCAAAACTTACAGATGATAGTGTCAATTTCCCTTGTTTTGATATAGATGCTACTTGTTTAAGCTATTTGAATGCGTTAGATATAGCCCATTTGTATTTGCAAGCAGGGCGGTATAAAAAAATAGCCATTGTTTGTTCAGAAATTGCGTCTAAAGCACTCACACCATCAGACGAGAAAATATTTGGATTATTTGGTGATGCAGCAGTTGCCACAATAATAGCCCTGGCAAAAACCACAGAAACAACTGGCTATACACCTCAATATGTTTGTTTTACGAATTATCCTTCTGGTGCTTTGTATGCGTATGTGCCTATTGGTGGAGCGGTTGATAGAGGTATTCACGCTTTGCCTTCTGAATTGGGATATTATTTTAAAATGGAAGGTAAAAATCTTATTCGTTTGACAGTAAAACACTTGGATAAATTCGTTTCAGATATTGAAAAAAGTGTCAGCATAAAAATAACTGATTACGACCATATTATCACGCATCAAACCAGTAAATATGGCAATTTGTATTTTATAGATAAATTTAAAGTACCCACCAATAAAGTAGTAGAAACCTTATCTCTTTATGGAAATTGTATTTCTGCCTCTATTCCGCTAGGTTTGGAAATCCTTATCAACAACAATACTAACATCAAAAACAAGCAGATATTGCTTTTGGGGTCAGGTGCAGGACTAAGTTTGGGGGCAATAGCCTTGAAGTTTGACTAAGTAGAGGTGTTATGTAAGAAACTGGGAGAGTGTATTTTCAGAGAAAATAAAATAAAATTTTGTCAATTCCATAAAAATTTTTAACTTTCCAAAATAATATATAAAACTGTATTTTACTTCACACTTCATACTTCATACCTCAAAATGACTGTTCCTTTTGAAATACTAGATTGGCTTCCTACCTCCGAAATCAAGCAAAAAGCCCAAATTTTGGATTATTTGGAAACTGCGCCTATTGCGCCAGACCATTGGAAAATCATCAAAAAACTCTATAAAACTTACGAACAAGAGTTTGAAGTCAATATTACGCCTGCCGTTATTGAAAAAATTGATATAATTGATATTTCAAAAGCAAATTCTAGTTATCCTAAAAAAGAAACCGTGCGTTATATGAAACGTAGGGCTAGGCGTTTTTTGAAAAAATTGGAAGACCCAACACTTTACTACCAAGTTGCCTCGCAACTTCTTTCCCGTTTAGAACAAAGCAAAACATTAAATCTTGATAATCAATGGATTATACAGGATATTTTGTATGGGAAATCTAAAAGAAAAACCATAAAAAGTTTTGGTGCTTGCTCTATCAATACAGCAAAATATCACCTAAATGAGCCTGAAGAACGCCGCCCAGAAGTTTGGGACGACCATTTGGATTTTGTCAAAGAACTTTTTTATAAGAATATGCCCACACAAATTTACGAATTTTGTGCAAAAATTCTTATCAGAAACAAGCATCAGGTACTTTTGCGCCCAGAAATATTGCCCGCTTTTTTTCATTCTAATAATATCTTATTGCAAAGATTGGCTAAGGATTTTGTTGTGGCAGAGCTTTCTCGTCGTAGTTCTGTTACGCCACAAGCCATTGCAGGTGCTGTAGTATATGCAAGCGCACAAAACCAAAAAAATCTTCTTCAAATTGCGCTAGAAAATCTACAAATTGACCTTCATAAAGAAGAATTTGTAGCTGAACTAATGAAATTAGCTTTGCCTGTTCTTAAAAGTGGTAGAATATCCCCCAGAGTGGCGAGGGCAGTTGCTTTTGTGGTAAAAAACTACAAAAACCACCTCAAATTATCTCCAGCTGACATTTTGCCTATTGCAAAATCTCTTTTTCATTCAAATAATCCTGATTTGGAAGAATTGGCATTTTCTGCAGCAAAAGATATGGACATCAAAGATGCGCTCACTTGGTTAGATGCCATCAATGCAAAAAGTAATGCCCAAATCACACGTATGACAGAGATTTTGAAGTTGAAATACGGAAACAAAAAGATTTATCCTTATGAAATGGAAAAATTTATTTTCTATCCTTCTACTACTGTTTGTGGGTTTGGTTGGTTTTTGGCTAAAAATAATATGCAAAAATATTATGACATAACCTCACTTTGGTACACAATAGGCTACCGTTTTCAGGCAGAACCACACGCACTCATCAACAGTATCACCAATGATATTTGTGTGGAGCTTTTTGTGGCGCATTATGACAAAGATAAAACCGCAGTAACCTACTTAAATCATCAAATGCTGGTGTTTATGATGCAAAACGGCTTGCCTGCTATGGTTGATTTGATAGAAAAATCTATTAAAATTGCGTACCAAAATGCGTCTTTAAGCTATTTAGCATTGCTTTCTAAGTGCCCTGATGCGTATAGAGAAAAGGTTTTTAATGAAACTTTGAAAAGTTTAACCAAACGCAATGTTTTTGGAAATGAAATTTATACTGTTCCTGCGCTGATTGCGGGAGAATATGACTATAAAACCAGTAAATACATTTCTCACGGTGATTGGGTGATAGAAAAATTGTTTATTTTGGCGGATAATTGCATTTTGACAGAAGACAATATCAATTATCTTTTTTCTATGATTTTGGTTATTGATGATGGTCAAGACCCATATAGTTATTACAGAAATATACAAAAAGTTGTTTTCAGTTGGATTTTGAAGTTCAAAGATGAAGAGAAAAAAGAATTATTTTTGAAATGCCTTACTACTTCTGTGGGAACTGACCCTCAAATTTTGACAATTTTGCCTGCAAACCTTGTTAAAATGATGTTAGACAGGCTTTCTGTGGATAATTTGGTGCATTTCATTACTAATCTTGATGATGCTACTTGGGCTTCTGCACGCATACAAATAGTGGCTAAACTTGCTCAAAATAGTGATAATGTAACACTTTGGAAGAGTATTATGGAAAATATTTCTGCTAATACAGATAATGAAAACCTCCAAAAACGTACTTTTAGTGATAAAGATGTTTTAGCATTGTTTTTCTCTTGCAAAAATCCAGAAATATTAGATATCAAGTTGCATCAATGGGATAATTTGCTGTTTGAATGGGTTACTAAAAATACCACTTTGGTAACACCTAATTCTATGGTTTTATATAAAATTGCTACACATACACTTCCAAAAATCCGTAATTATGGACTAGAAACAGTCCAAAAAATGGCTACTACCAAAGAAATTTCTGTGCCTTTTGCATTGAGTTTGATAGAGTCAGATATTCCGCCAACTGTTGAAGTAGCCAAACTATATTTTGAGGGTTTGCCAGAAAGTTCTATTAAGGAATTTGATAGCGTTTTAGCCCTTTGCGACAGTCCTAATGCCAATGTCCGTAAATTTGGATTAGATTATCTCAAAAAAAGAAAGGCAAATTTGGTTTTGGAAAAAGACCAACATTTAGAATTTTTGTCAGAACATTCTGATGCACAAATTTTGCGTGTTGTGGCAGAAGAAATCACGCATAACAATGTGGATAAGCCATTTGTAGAGCGTTTTGATAAAGAAATTTTGCGTACCAAATACCGTAACCGCAAAGCAAAAAATAATATCAAAGCAAGAATTGATAAAACACTTTTGATAAATCCTTCTGTTTTGATGGAAATGGCTAGAAGTACCTCCAAAAAAGATG
>JAYVHJ010000318.1:0-6477 GCA_043771315.1 Raineyaceae bacterium | reverse complement strand
ATAGAAGAAATAGAAAAAGATATTGCACTAGCTAACCCAACAACTAATACAATAAACGAAATTGATACAGAAAACCTAGATTTTGATACAGAAAATATTGAAGTAAAAGAAGAAGATTTGCAATTTTTAAGAGAATTTAATCTGACCAAAAAAGAACAATGGAGCGTCTTTAAAACTTCATTCTTAAAAGTTTATCCTAACTTTGAACGCAAAATTATTACCAAAATGGGTGAAGTTTCTAATGCAGAATTGCGTTTGATGATGCTTCAAAAGTTGAGACTTGATAACAATGAAATTTCCCAAATGTTGCTTATTTCTGCTAACAGTGTACGCACAGGAAAGTATAGATTATATAAGAAACTTGGGCTAAGTTCTGCGGAAGAATTAGATAGTTTTTTGTAAAAATAGTACATAAAAATCTGTAAAAATATTTTTATTTTGAAAACATTTACCCAAAAAGTAAATGCTTTTTTTATTGACTTTTTCTGAAAACTTAAAAAATCTTTGAAAAACCTCTGGAAATCTCCAAAAAAACTCAAAAATCTTCTGAAAATCTATTTTTGTCTATATTTTCTCTTGTTTTTGTCTATATTCTAGATTAGGAATAAGGCGTTTTTTTGCTTTGCTTTGTGAAAGGAAAAAATAACAAACAATATAAAGTAAATTTTCGTGAAAAAACTTACTTCACTTTTACAATTCTTTTTCTACTTCTTATTAGGAATATTACTCATTTTATTAGTCGTTTAATTGCCCTTAAATCCCAAAGGGGACTTCATCACATTATCTATTATAACGGTCTAAAACCTAACTTTTCAAAAAATTATTCAAAACAAAATATTATGACAACCTTAATTTTTTATGCAACATTTTTTGGTGTGTTTTTGGGCGTTATTTCAGGGCGGATTTATATGCAATTCGTCCCTGAAATGAAAGGACAATTACTACCAACGTGGTTATTTTCAGGCATTATGGCTGCTGTTATTACATTTTTGATTAGTGTAACGCTTTCTATAGTTTTTATGAAAAGCATAGAAATGCATCTAACGAAACTAATAGTCATTGCAATTATCAGTAGCGAACTTTTGCTCGTTTTGATGATGTATAAGTCGGTGCAAGATAAATAATAATACCAATTTTTTAATTCTTTTCAATCAATTTAACCAAAAACAAACAAAATTATGGGTACTTTTATGTTAATAGCCAAAACTGTGCTATGTTCTGTGGTGTCTGCTGGGGTTATAGCAGCTATTCTAGCCAAAATAGAAACAATGATAAATCCGCCACACGCTCATTTGGGTGTAGGAATGGTCGTTATGCTACTTGCAGGATATGCGGTGGTAGCTGCGTTTGTGTGTAGCCTTATTGGTGCGCTTATCTGGAGAAATAGTCTAGATACAAACTGGCTCAAAGTGGTAATTGGAGCAGTTGCAATAGCTGAAAGTGTTGTTTTAGCCTTTATTATTTATGCTATGATGAACCGCTAATGGTTATTAACGCCTATTATCATAAAACGAAAATACAGCGTATAATAAGTTAAACTTATTGTACGTTGCATTTAATCTTGTAATCCTAAAAATCTTCTTATTTTGCTTGTACTATAATCCCACCCCCACCATTGCCCACATAAGTAGGATTTTTTCCGTCCCATTTTTTCACACGTTCATAATCTATCAAAGCTGGAGAAATAGACAATGCAACTGCTTTATTAGCATTTGCCTCTGCTTCTGCCTTGATACGTGTAGATTCTGCATAACCACGAGCTTTTTCTATTTCTTTTTGTGCTTCTGCTTTCTCTTGCGCTATTTCTTGCTCTTTTTTGAGAGCAATTTGACGAGCATTTATTTTGGCATTGATGTTGTCTACAACGGCTTGTGGCAAACGTAATTCATTGAGTAATACTACTTGTTCTATCACAAAACCTTCTTTTGCCATAATATCTCTTATCATTTCTTCAGATTCATTTTGGAAAGTGTTTTTATTTTCATAGAGTTGTTCCGCAGTATATTTCCCAGAGATTTTGTTATAAGAATCACGCATATAATTACGCATAACTGTCTTATCAAGGTCGTGAAGTGGTTTTCTATACTTTTTGAAAATCTCTGCTGCTTTGTTGTTTGCTACTCTATAATTCAAAGAAACATCAAAAGAAACCACCAAACCGTCTTTCGTACTTACCCTAAATTCTTCATTTAGCGGACTTCCTTCTGTGGCATCTCTTGTAAAAACTACATTCTGAATAAACGTAGGGAACTCATAAACTTCTGTAGAAAGAGGATTGTACCACACTAAACCAGTTTCTTCTGTAATATCTTGTACGCCTTTTTCAGAGCCATAAAGTTTTACAACTAGTCCCACGTGTCCTGCATCAATACGCTTAAACGAAGCAATCATCACAATTCCAACAACAAAAATACCAATTCCAACGGCTATTTTGGTGAAAAGCCCTTTGCTGCTTTGCGCAACATAAACATCATTTTTCATAGTTTTATTTTTAGAGTTTTAGAAAAATCTACCACAATAACGCAAAAAACAGCAATTTATTTCTGTTTTTTTGCTTTATTTTCAGAGAATTTTTTAAGTTGTTGCATTGCTGTTTGGCTTACTTTATTCTGTAAAAAACTTGTCCAGCCCAACAATAAACCCATCAAACCAAGTGCTTGACGTGACCAACGGTGAAAATCAAATTTATCTCTGTGCCTAAAAATCAAACCATCTTTAAATTCAAATGCTGCATCAATGCTATTATGAACTTTGTTTCCAGTTTTAGAAAACGTATAATCAGCGTCCCAATGCGCTTTTCCTACGTTTCCATCAACAGAAACACCAGAAAAAGTTAGTTTTAGGTCTGTTCCACGTGTAATAAGCATTTCCCACATATCCGCCACCTGTGAAGCATTGAGATTTACAAATGCTTCATCTGTAAATGTAGCTTGTGGATGATACAAACTGCCCATTGTTGCATAATCTTTGTTAGAGAATGCCTCGTAAAACTTTTGTATAATTTGTTGATTTTCCATTCTTATATGATTTTTTTATTTTAGAAATTTGTAGTTTATTTCATCAAATCCTCATAAATGTGATAATTTTCTGTATCAAAGCAACAAAAAATTACTTCCTTAAAAGTTGGATTTTCTGCTAAGAAATCACGTACTTCTTTTAGGGCAATTTCTGCAGCAAGTTCTTTGGGAAAATCATAAATACCAGTACTCACATTAGGAAATGCTACCGTAAAAAGGGCATTTTCTTTGGCAAGAAGCAAACTGTTTTTGTAAGCATTGGCAAGTAAGGTCGGTTCATTGTTTTTTCCGCCTTTCCAAATAGGTCCTACAGTGTGTATGATGCGTTTTGCAGGCATTTTACCAGCATTTGTAAGGCGTGCTTCACCTGTTGGGCAACGTACATACCCTGCTACAATAGGGATTTCCATACATTCTTCATAAATAGTAATGCCCCCAGCTCTATGAATTGCGCCATCTACGCCACCGCCACCTCTCAAAGTGTCGTTAGCAGCATTTACAATGGCATCAACTTCTAATTGTGTAAGGTCGCCCATCATTAAGTGCATACGAGGCTCATTTTTATCATAAAAATCATTCATAAAAGTAGTTTTTTATTAGTTGTTTTAGAAATTTTTTGACTTTTTGATTGTTTTTGTTTTATATTTGTACAAATTTACAATAATTTATCTAAATAATGATAAAAATATCAGTTTTTAAGTTTCTTTTGAGTTGTTTTGTAACAATTTTATGTTTTTTATGTATTTCTTGTGATACTTACAAACCTACGAATGATAAAATATTTGGTATCCCTGACAAAAACAACGAAATAAGTGAGGCTAGTTTGCTTGCGCTTAGTGATGCTGTTGAAAAAAATGAAAAAGATGCACAAAGTCAATATAAATTAGCTAAAAAATACCAACAACTTCAAAAAAATACGCTTGCACTTACTCACATAGACAAAGCACTCCAAGAAAATCCTTTAAATAGTACTTATTTTGTGTTGAAAACAAAGATTTTGATAAATCTTTTGAAGTATGATGATGCTTTTTTGAATATAGAAAAGGCTTTTACACTTGGTGAGAGTGGTTTTGAGGCTTATAACCTAGCAGCGTATCTTTATATCAACAAAAAAGAATACATAAAAGCAGAAGAATATCTACAAAAAGCGCAAAATATTACTTCAAAAGAAGCAGAAACTTATTATTTGACTGGGAAAATGGCAGTAGAACGCTACGACACAGCTCGTGCTTATCAAAATCTTTTCAAAACACTCCAAATAAAACCAACTTTTACAGAAGTTTATAAAGAACTTGCCCAACTTTCTAATAACTACAAACTTTATAACGAAACCATTAAATACGCTAATTTGGGAATAGCACAACGCCCAAAATATGATAGCCTTTTTTTGTTAAAAGGAATTGCATTTAGTAATGCAGAGATGGTTGATAGTGCCAAAAGAAATTATGAAAAAGCGTATGCACTTGTACCCAGCAGGTATTTTGCGAGTTATCAGTTAGGGATAATCAATTTTAAACAACATTATTATACAAAAGCCAAGAATTATTTTCTTAGTGCGCAAGAGTATAAGCAAGATTTGACTAAAATACACTTTTATTTAGGAGTTTGTTATCAAGCTGAAGCCAAAGAAGAGATTGCCTTAGAAGAATTTAAGAAAGCTATTGCACAAGATGCCACAGATTTGGTAGCTAAACAATATTACTATATGCTCAATCAGAAAATTGAACAAGAAAAATATTATAAATTACTCCAAAAACAACAAGAAGATTTTTATAGACAACAAGATTCACTAAATAAATTACGAATAATAGCCCCCAGCCCCAAAGGGGAGTAATACAATGCGTTCAATAATGAAATGCCAAATGTATTAAAGTCCCCTTTGGGGATTTGGGGGCTGTTATTTGGTCTTTTCTTTTTCTTTTTTTCCGTCAATAGTATTCATCAAATCAGCAATAAAATCAGCAATAGCATTCAGACAATCTTCATCTTTCCAATAGCCAAAATGGCACAACGGATTCCAAGATTCTAGCCAGTTGCCTACATTTACCTGCACGTCATCAGATACCATTTCGTTATAACTATCACTCAAACTCTTCAAAGGAAAGCCTAAAACATCATCTACATCATAAAAATTATACCATTTTGCTTTTTTCTTATGATTTTCTGGCAAATGTGTAGGCGGAAACTGGATAGCCTGCAAAGGGTGATAGCCAAGCGTAAAAAGTGGAATATTTGAGCCAAAAGTAAAGAAACCACTTAAAGTGCGCATTTTTTCAAAGTCATTGTCTGCCATCAAATCAATAGAATTATCTTTGTCTAGCTGTTGTCTGTCCCAAATATAATCTGATGCTATCACGGAGCCAAAAGAATGTGCAATAATGATAAGTGGTTTGTCTGCGCCACCCAAATCTACACGCAATTTTTGGATAGTTTCTTGCAAATTTTCGTGGATTTTATGATACATTCCATTGGATTTGTTGGGTGTACCTGCATAAGCCACTGCATCTCCAAAATAACTAATCATAAACTTTCTTAGTTTATTGAAGTTTAAAGGGTCTTTTTGTGTTACATTGCGCCAAAGTTCCTCTTCTGCGGCTTGCACTTCGTGCGACCACGTGGCAGGCACAATCTTTACAAATTCTGGGTTTATCTCAAAATGCTCCAATTTTTCTTGGATATCTTTGATAAAATTATTAGCATAATTAGGCATTTGGTTGCCTATGCCGTGAATGATAAGGACACCTATTTTATGGCTCATTTCTTTTGATATGTGAGATAATATGTGAGATAATATATACTATATGATATTTTTTTGTTTTTTGTTACTTTTGCAAATATACAAAAATCTCTCATTAAAAAACAAATATTTTAAGCAGGGAAAGGGTTTTTCCATTGTTTTTTAGCCATTATTGTTTTTACTTCCTCGTAGCTAATGGGTGCATAATGATGGCAATCAATGCCTGCATCAAAGGACAGAGAAGTAATATCATCTGGCAAAGTGCCGTGAGAATGTCCATATAAGTGCCAACTTCCGTGATGACTGGCGTTCCAGACACGCATAGCATAGTGAAAAAGAACAATTAAACGCTCTCCTCTATGCGCATCAGTATCTTTTACTATTAGTTCGTGGTAATCTTTTACCCATTCAAATTTCTTTTCATTTTGAAGTGCAGCCACTTCGTGATTTCCTTTGATGAGGTAAATTTTACCATTTAATTTTTCTAAAATAGGAGTTAAAGTTTGACCAGACATTAGTGCTACATCTCCCAAATGATAAATTTCATCATTTGGTGCTACTTTTGCATTCCAATTTTCAATAAGTTTGTTATTCATTTCGTCAATAGAAACGAATGGGCGTTTTGTAAATTTGATAATGTTATTATGTCCAAAGTGAGTATCAGCAGTAAAAAAAATATTGTTTTCCATAAAAAATGCGTTAAAAATTAGTAGAGAAATGCGT
>JAYVHJ010000317.1:0-2805 GCA_043771315.1 Raineyaceae bacterium | reverse complement strand
ATCAGTAGCGCAGGGTTTTATACCCTGCGCATAAAAGTAGGCTTTGTATCAATAATACAAAAAACAAATATTATTGACTCATATTTCAAATTTACTTCAAAAACTCACTCACACGCACCAACACACGCTCTATACCGCTTGTGTCTGTGCCGCCTGCGGTTGCATAAAACGGTTGTCCGCCACCACCACCTTTGATTTCTTTAGCAAGTTCTTTGACAATATTTCCTGCGTGAAGACTGTTTGCCTTTGCAAATTCTTCTGAAATCATCAACGAAATAAGTGGTTTTCCTGCTATTGTAGCTACATTTAGCAAGAAAAGAGAACGCTTTTCATTTTCTATTTGGTGTTTCATTTCAAAGGCAATTTGTTTCATTTGGTCAGCTGTTTCTACATCAACCACAGATGATACAAAACTCACTTCAAAATTATTTACAGTCATTTGTTGTACTTTGGAAAACAAAGTTTGCTTTTCTGCTTGTGTTTGAATGATTTGATACTTTTCTATTTGCTTTTGTAACTGATGTTTCTCTTCCAAAAGGCTTTCTAGGGCTTTTTTTACATCTTTTGGGTTTTTGAGAAGTTCTTTAACTTGCTCATTTTGAGATATTTGAGAATTTACGAAATTTTCAGCCGTTTGTGCTGTAATGGCCTCAATACGTCTTACGCCAGAAGAAACAGAACCTTCAGAAATAATCTTAAAAAAACCAATATTTCCTGTGCTTTTTACGTGAGTTCCTCCGCAAAGTTCACGAGAAAAATCAGCATCAAAAGTGATTACACGCACAAAATCACCATATTTTTCTCCAAAAAGTGCTGTAGCTTTTAGCTCGTCCACTGCTTTTTGAATAGGCACTTTACGGCGTTCATCTAGCAAAATATTTTCTCTAATCTTTTGATTTACAATGTTTTCTACTTTTGTTATTTCATCATCAGAAACTTTTGAAAAATGCGTAAAATCAAACCTAAGCATCTCATCATTCACCAAAGAGCCTTTTTGCGCAATATGATTGCCCAAAACCTGTTTTAAAGCTGCCTGCAAAAGGTGCGTTGCAGAGTGATTATTTTGAGAAGACTGGCGTTTTCCAGCATTTACAGTTGCCACCACACTAAAATTATTGTCAGTATTCTCCAAATGCGCTTTTTTATAGTTTTCAATGAAATCCATAAATTGTTTGTCATCAGAGAAATGCACAATCAAATCATTTTCTTTTTTGGTATCATAAAAAGAAAGTTGGTGATTTTTATCTTGATAATTAAAGCTAACTGTCCCAGTATCACCGACTTGTCCGCCACTTTCTGCATAGAAAGGCGTTTTGTCTAACACAACTTGATAGAAAGTTTTATTTTTCTCTTTTATGGTACGATAACGCAAGATTTTTGACTCACACGTAAGTACATCATAACCAACAAATTCTATAGCTTCTGAACTCTCTTCAATGATTTGCCAGTCATCTTTTTCTTGAATTTCAGCATTTTTTGAAAGCGTTTTCTGAATTTTCATTGCTGCATCAAAACCCTCTTTATCAAAAGAAAAACCGTTCTCACGTCCAATGAGTGCTGTTAAATCTTCTGGAAAACCAAAAGTATCAGATAACTCAAAGGCAATTTTTCCATCAATAGTTTTTTCCGCATTCTCTTGAGAAAGATAGTTATCCAAGCGTTTTAAGCCGTTTTCAAGCGTTTTCAAAAAAGATTTTTCTTCCTCGTGAATGACGTTTGTAATAAATTCTTGTTGGTTGATGATTTCAGGGAAAACATCTTTAAATTGGTTTGCCAAAAGTGCTACAATCTGACACAAAAACGGCTCTGTAAAGCCCAAATAAGTATATCCATAACGGACAGCCCTGCGCAAAATACGCCTAATCACGTAACCTGCACCATTACTTGCAGGCAGTTGTCCGTCTGCAATGGTGAAAGTAATAGCCCTAATATGGTCAGCAACCACACGCAGGGCAATATCTGTTTTTTCATTTTCAGCGTATTTTACGCCTGCTTTTGTGGCTACAAACTGAATAATAGGCTGAAAAACATCAGAATCATAATTAGAATTTTTGCCCTCAATAGCCCTGCAAAGGCGTTCAAAGCCCATTCCTGTATCAATATGCTTGTTTGGAAGGGCAATGAGTGAGCCGTTTGCCCTGCGTTCAAATTGCATAAAAACCAAATTCCAAATTTCAATGACTTGGGCATCATCATTATTAACTAAATCTCTACCACCTTTTTTAGCTATTTCTTCGTCAGAACGCAAATCAATGTGGATTTCGGAGCAAGGACCACAAGGACCAGTTGCGCCCATTTCCCAAAAATTATCCTTTTTTGAGCCATAAATAATCTTTTCTTTTGGCACAAATTCTAACCAAATAGTCTCTGCTTCTGTATCCAAGGGCATATTATCTTTTTCATCTCCACCAAAAACAGATACATAAAGCCTATCTTTTGGCAATTTATAAACTTCTGTAAGCAACTCCCACGCCCACGAGATAGCCTCACGCTTAAAATAATCTCCAAAAGACCAATTTCCTAGCATTTCAAAAAGCGTATGGTGATAAGTGTCGTGTCCGACATCTTCCAAATCATTGTGCTTTCCCGTAACTCTAAGGCACTTTTGCGTGTCTGCAATACGTGGAGAAGTAGGCGTGCCGTTTCCTAAGAAATAATCTTTAAACGGTGCCATTCCAGAGTTTACAAACATCAAAGTTGGGTCATTTTTGAGTACAAGAGGCGCAGAAGGCACAATAAGATGCTGTTTGCTTTTGAAAAAATCTAAAAATTTCTGTCTTACTTCGTTGGAGGTCATTTTTTTGA
>JAYVHJ010000316.1:0-15342 GCA_043771315.1 Raineyaceae bacterium | reverse complement strand
AATATTTTAGGATTTGGAACAGCATCATAACAGATTTGCAGGGCTTCAGCCATATTTACTGTGATAGGTCCTGTAATCACGACACCATCAGAATGACGTGGAGAAGCCGTAAAATCTATTCCAAAACGTCCCATATCAAAGTTTGGGTTACCTGCAGCGTTTAGTTCCCACTCGTTGGAGTTGTCGCCACCTGCGGACACTTGTCTAAGTTTGAGAGAACGCCCAAAAAGCCGTTTTATCTCTTCTCTGACAATATTTTGGTCAATAGAAAGTGGATTTTTGTCGCCTTCTTTGATGATAAGAGCATCACGAGTGTTGGTGGCAATTCTGTAATCTGTGGTGAATTTGACCTTTTTTTCTCCACAAATTTTCTGACATTGATTACAGAAAACACATTTCCCTAAATCAATACTTGTAGGAAAAGCCTTAAACGCATCAGTTGGACAAGCATTTTCAGCATCTAAAAGTAATTTTTCGTCTATTTTTTCTGTGGAAATAACAGGCAAACCAATTTTATAATAAACAGGCAAATTTACCTTCGTAACGTCAGGGATATATTGTTTTCCGTGATGTTTTAAAATATCTATTTCGTCAAACATAAATAATTATAAATTAGAAATTGTGAATGAATGATTTTGAATTTGGCTAAAAAGGTCTGTACCGTAGTGGAACGGAGGTCAGACCGTTTAGCCAAATTTAAAATCAAATTATGATTAGGCTATAATCAAAGAAACATTTTTTCAAAAAAGCCCTCGTTAAACTTTTGAACGGTCTGACCTCCGTTCCACTACGGTACAGACCTTATCAAAAATTTAACTGCGTAACATCTGCTATTTATACGAAACCGTAACTTCATTACTTTTTATAATAACTCCTTGTGTAGTGCCTGCGCCCACGTATGTACTTGTAACCTCGCATCTATACACACCAGTATCTGCACTTGTGATGTTCTTTTTGATATATATGGCACTTTTTGCATCAGAAATAAGTATATTATTTTTGTACCATTGATATACATTTTGTGAGCCACCAACTGTACCATTGATAGTAAGTGTGTCGCCTTTAGTAAGTGATTGTGTAGCTGGGGAAATTCTATGATTTTGTGGGGTAATAGGATTACAGTAATAAGGTTTTTTGTTGATAGCTTCTAAATTATCAAAATCTAAGAAATTATTTTTACAATCAAAATTTTGTAGGGTTATTGGTAAAGTGGGTAAACTTGTTAGCCTATTATCATTACAATATAAATTATGCAAACTTGTTGGTAATATTGGTAAGTTTATCAATTTATTGTCATTGCAAAGTAAATACTCTAAACTTGTTGGTAGAGCAGGCAAAGTTATTAAAGCGTTATTATGACAAAATAAATATCTTAAACTCGTTGGTAAAGTTGGTAGATTATTCAGTTTATTTTCGCAACAATCCAGCTCTTGTAAACTAATGGGCAAAATTGGCAAGTTTAATAACTGATTATATCCACAGTCAAGTTTTTGTAAATTGGCGGGTAATATAGGCAGGTTTGTTAATTGGTTGTCTTCACAATTAAAGTCTTGTAAATCCTTAGGTAATGTAGATATGTCCGTCAGTTGATTTTCTGAACAATTTAATTTCTTTAGTTTTACTGGAATATTAGATAAATT
Organism: Raineyaceae bacterium; assembly: GCA_043771315.1. Lineage (GTDB taxonomy): Bacteria > Bacteroidota > Bacteroidia > Cytophagales > Thermonemataceae > JANYGM01. The sequence goes on along the minus strand of JAYVHJ010000316.1, from coordinate 13,702 downwards.
TATCAGTTTATTATCAGCACAATATAAAACCTCTAAGTCTATAGGTAAAGTTGGTAAAATTATTATTTTATTTTGTCCACAACTTAACCCTTTTAGTTTTACTGGGAGAGAGGGTAAGTTTTTTAGTTTATTGGCATCACAATATAAAACCTCTAGATTTGTGGGCAGAGTTGACAAACTTATTAGCTGATTGTAAGAACAATCCAAATACTTCAAATTTGCTGAAAGAGTAGGCAAACTTGTTAGTAAATTATAAGAACATATTAAGAATTCTAACCTAGAAAAGTATTCTAAACCACTCAAATTAGTAATAGCAGTTAAGCTATCAATAGAGTTTACACTATCACTATTAAAACTACGTATCTCCAACAGATCAGCATAAATAATAGCCTTACAAGTTGTTTCCATTTGTGCGCCTACAAAACACGCTGGGTAGAGTGTTTGTAGTTTTGCCCTAAAATTAGCATCAGGAATATCTACCAGAATAGCTTTTGCAGGTGTGAAGCAAACTATCATAACGAGCAAAAAGAAAATATAAAATGTTTTTTTCATTGGTTTGGTTGTTTTTAATTAAACTGTTAGTTTTGAAAATATCCCAGTTTTAGTCTTAAAATTTAACACAAAATTACAAATCATTTCCGCAATAGGAAAGATTAAAAGTTTTATTACAAATAGGAAAATCAGAGATTTCGTTATCTCTAAGTGAAAGCCCTAAAGCCAGCCAATTATGTACAGAAGGGTCTTTTACCTTATAATGTGCCATATCTCCGTTTTCATCTGTAACAACACAATGCGAAATTTCGCCACGCCAACCCTCCACCAAAGACATACAAAACATATTAGGTGTTAGCTTTGTGGCAGTCGGCTGAATATCAATATTTTGCTGAAAAACAGGAATATTATTTTGCATACTTCCATAACCACTATCATTTACATCAACCTCTATCAAAAGTTCTCTAATGTACTTTATCACACTCAAAATCTCCAAATGGCGTAAATAAGCCCTTGCCCAAACATCTCCACCCTCACAAGTATCAGAAGGGATAGGTTTTTCTGCATAAAAAGCAAAAGGGTGAGAGGTGCGAATATCCCGTTTTAAACCCGTAATGCGTGCAGACATACCAACAGCTCCAATTTGTTGCATTTGTTCTTTGCTTACTTCTCCTACTTTTTCTATACGAGATTGTGCAGAAGGCAATTCAAACATTTTATTTGCCATTTCTGTATAACGCATTTCTACATCAGCCAAAACGGTTCTAAACTTATCCACAAGCTCTTTTGTAAGCGGATAAGGGTTGTGTCCTACACGTATAAGCCCTTTTGCAAAACGGTTGCCACACCAAAACTGAAAATAATTGATGAGTGGCGTTCTTATCACACCAAAAACAGAGGAAGCCAACTGATAAGCAAGCCCAATATTGAGGTTTGCCAAATCTCCCATATGTATAGCCATACGCTCAAGCTCCAGCGCAATAGTGCGTTGTAAGTGTATCTGACGTGTTACTTTGATGTTTTGCAGGCTTTCAATATTTTGTACAAACGCTAACGTATGCCCTACAACGGTATCTCCTGCAATACATTCTGATAAAACTGTTCGTTGTAAAAGTTTAGTTTTTTTGAGGTACATATATTCCACGCCTCTGTGCTGATAACCCAACTGTATTTCTAGGTGCAAAACGTCTTCACCGTTGCAGGTAAAGCGGAAATGACCTGGCTCAATCACGCCTGCGTGGATAGGACCAACCCCAACTTCGTGCAATTCTTCTCCTGTAATCTCAAAAAACGGATAATTAAGAAGCGTTTTAGTTTTATCTGCTCTGTCGTGGGCATAGCGTACAGGTTTTAGCCAAGGGTGGCGTATAAAATCAATACCAAAATTCTCGTGTATTTCTCTTTCGTAGATGTGAAAAGCTGTTATCTGTTGAGATAATGCCATAAGTCCACGTAATTCTTTTGGATTTTCTTCGTGAGAAATAAGCACAATTTCCTCTTTCCCATCAATGGCAATGCCTGCAATGAATTTTAGTTTATTTTGATAAGGAAAAGCATAATAAGCAACGCAATGGTTGCGCATATCTCTACAAAGCCCTACACAAGTATCATAAAATACATCATATTCTAAAACAGGAATAGCATTTATAGCTACTGACTGGTTGTTTTTTATTGTTAATTGCATCTTAATTATTTAGTTATTTGATGATAATTAAATGTTATTTACGAAATTACAGAAAACTATATAATCATTTGATTATCAAAAATTTGTATTTATTCACAATTACTTATTTACTTTAAACCTTGCTATATAAATAGCTACTCCAAGTGTTATTATTCCACTTAATAAAAAGACTACTGAAGCACCATAAGCATACCAAATAAAACCTGCAAAAGAACTCGCTAAGGCAGTTGCTATGCTCTGAAAGGCAGTAAAAGTACCTATTGCAGTAGCAGTATTTTCTTTTTCGCAGACGTTTGTTATCCAAGCCTTTGCAATCCCTTCTGTAGCAGCCGCATATATGCCATACAAAGAAAATAATGCAATAAAAGCCACTTTACTATTTGCAAACGCCATTCCTACATAAACTATGGCAAAGGCTACAAGCCCAGCAATAAAGACCTTTTTCATACCAATTTTATCAGCCAAAACGCCTATAGGATAGGACGCAAGTGCATAAATGAGGTTATAAAAGATATAAATACCAATAACAGTTACGTCATCATAGCCTGCCTCTTTCACTTTCAGCAACAAAAACACATCAGAACTATTAAAAAGCGTAAAAACAAGCATTCCGCCTACAAGTTTTTTATAAATAATAGGGCTTTTTTGCCAGTATTTCAGAAAGTCAAAAAAGCGTGTTGTAGGCTTTATTTCAATAGTTTTTGGAATTTCTTTTTGTTTTTCTTTCATAAAAAAAGTAAACAAAATAGCCACCACACCAGGCACAAATGCAATATAAAACAAGGTTTTATAATCATTTGGATAATAATAAAGATAAATCAGTGCAAACAATGGACCTAAAACCGCACCAAAAGTATCCATTCCTCTATGAAATCCAAAAACTCTACCTTTCGTTTCTGGCGTTGCTTCATCTGACAAAAGGGCATCTCTTGCAGCAGTACGCACTCCTTTGCCTAGTCTGTCAATGGTACGAGCAAAAAATATCCAAATGGGATAAATAAATATTGCCATCATTGGTTTAGAAATGGCACTCATTAGGTAGCCAATTTGCACAAATGGCAAGCGTTTGCCCATATTATCACTCAAATTCCCAAAATAACCTTTACTAAACCCTGCAACGGCTTCAGCAAAACCCTCCAAAATACCTATCAAGATGATTGAAAAACCAATTACTTTTAAGTAAATAGGCATTATTGGATAAAGCATTTCACTAGCAACGTCTGTAAAAAGGCTTACCATTGAAAGAATGACCACATTACGGGTAATTATACTGGTTTTTGACATAGGTTGATTTATTTGTGCTTTTCCATTTTTTGATTTTGTATTTCTTAGTGCCTACTTAGTGTGTATTTCTTAATGTTCTTAGTGTTAAAAAGTAACCGCATTTGGCAAAAATGCTACAATCTTATTGATACAATTCACCAAAATATCAGGCGGAAAAAACCCTAAATAAATCCCTGCAATAATCAAAATATATTGGCTCACACTTTCCAAGGGGCTAATATGTTTAGCATTTCTTTCAATTTCTGTGTTAGTTTCCGTATTTATGGCAGGTAATTTTTGAAACAAAAGATGTAAAATATTTTTTCCTATTCCATAAATAATGAAAGTTAGCAAAAGCAAAGAAAAACCAGCTATAAAGTAATGTTTTGCCTCAAAAAGTGCCTTAAAAGCCAAAAATTCAGTAACAAATAAACCTGATGGAGGCATTGCCGTAATACTCAAAAAACCCAACAACAAAACACCTGCTCCAAAGGGATTTAAACGCATATATTCCCCAGTTTCATCTGTATTTTTTATCCTAAAAATATGTTGTACTTGCCCTAATTGTAGGAAAATACCCGCTTTTACAAAAGAGTGCAAAACCAAATGGAAAATACAAACAAAATACCCAATTCCACCACTGGCAAGTGCTAAAAATGCTATTCCTGCGTGTTCTACGCTAGAATAGGCAAACATTCGTTTATAATTTTTAACTTTCATCAAATATACTGCAGCAAACAAAATAGATGTCGTTCCAACAAGTAGAAGTACATTATTCATCCACGCTAAAATATCACTTTGTGCAAAGACCTGATAAAACCTAAAAACTGCCACAAAACCAATATTGAGAAGTCCACCAGACAAAAGTGCGCCAATAGCACTAGGAGCGGCATCTTTTGCATCAATATCAACCGTAAAAAGTGGCACAATGCCTATTTTTACGCTAAAACCAGTCAAAATAAACAAAAAGCTCATTTTGAGCCAAGTAGGGTTCATTTCTTTGATATTTCTGGAAAGTTCGTCAATGGAAAGATGTGCTTCTGCTGCATCTTTGGAGGCAACTGCCAAAAATAAAATCCCCAAAAAAGCCATTGCAATACCAATAGATGCCACAAAAACATATTTCCAAGTGGCTTCTAGTGCCATAGAATTTCTTTCGTGATAAATAAGAGCTGCTACAGAAAGCGTTGTTGCCTCCAAAAATGCCCACAAAATGCCCAAATGCGCAGAAATAAGAACTCCTGTCATCATTACAATGAATATCAGCAAAGCAGCATTATGAATACGGATTTCTTTACAGTTTTCTTGTCTTCTATGTGCGCTAATAATGCTATGAATACACACAGGAACACTAATAATAGTAAGAACCGTCATAAAAAGTACACCCAGTTCATCAAAACGAAAATACTCGTTGATGTTATTGCCTATATTCATCATTGCGTAGGCGTTAAAACCTACCTGCAATAGCAAAAAAGGCACGAATAATAGATGGTCTATTAGTTTATTATGAATAAAATACGTTGCGACAGCTATCAAAATAGCTCCTCCAAAGTATATAAATATTGCTTCCATTGTTGTTGAGTTTTAACCACCCCCAACCCCTCCTTTTCAAGGAGGGGTTAGGGGTGGGTTTTTTGATTTAATCTTTCAGTTCTGTTAATGTATCAATTTCTACTGTATGGAAAACTTCGTTAATTCTGTTCACGAAAACGCCCAAAAGTAGCACGCTAGTGAATAAATCTAACAAAATACCAATATTTACAATCATAGGCATCTCGCTACCAAGTGCCAGAGAAAACAAGAAAATCCCATTTTCTAAGACCAAATACCCGACAATATGCGTGATAATGGTTTTGCGAATAACAATCAGTAAAACACCAACTAAAAGTGCCGAAATAGAGGCAGTAAAGAAGTTTATCTCTAAATGCTCGTCATTAAGTTGATGCGCAAAAACAAAACTTGATACAATAATCAGCAAAACAGTAAAAATCACATAAAAACTAAGTTTTTTTACTTCAAAATCTCTTTTGATTTTATTTTTTTTGATGATATTGAAAAGAAAATAAGGTACTAAAATAGCCTTAAAAACCAGTGTTTCTACCAAAATAAAGCCCATATTTGCGACAGAAACGTGTCCGTATAACTTCAAAAAAGCCACACCAAAAAGAAGCAAACCCTGCAAGCCCAACATACGAAAATGGGTGTCAAAACGGTTGGCAATAGCCATATAAGGCAAAGTCATTGTGAATAATATCACGAGCAAATCTGGTTTCATAATTTTATTTGTTGTTGTTTGTGCTATATTCCCCACGTTCCACGTGAGGTTATGATAGTTAAACCCTTTCAGGGTTTTTTAAATACAATTTTTTACGAATTTTCTATAAATATGCCGTTCCTCTGGAACTTGAATACATTGATTATCAATATTTTGTATTCATTCATAATTCACAATTTAAAATTCACAATTCATTTACAATTCAATTAAAGTTTATTACTGATAATCAAGACACTGAAAAACACCAAAAGTGCCACCGCTGTTAGTGTAAAGATAATTTGCGGATTGTGGCGCATTGGCGCACGTGAACGGAAAGATTCTGAAAAACCAACCGCAGCCGCAAAAACCACCTGTACCACCAAACAAAGGAGTATTTTAGGAATATCAGCCAGCCAAGCTACACCTGCATTTGCAAAGAAATTATCAGCAGGAATAATAATGTCGTGGAAAAAATTAGCTATCAAAAGCCCGTACATAGCAAATTTAAGCGAGTTTCCGTACAATAAAAGCCCTAAATCAAAACCGCTATTATCCAAAATCATTACTTCGTGAACCATTGTAAGTTCTAAGTGTGTTTTTGGGTCATCAACAGGCAAACGGCTATTTTCAATAAGTGTTATCTGAAAAATAAGGTAGGTTGCAAGTATCACCAAAAAGGCAGAAACAGAAGAATCTGCGTGCAAAGCATTAAAAATATCAAAAAATGAAGTATTATTTGTAAGCATTGCAAGTGAGCCAATTAAGATGAAAAAAGCGGGCTCAACAAGCATAGAATACAACGCCTCACGGTTTGCACCCATTCCTTCAAAGGGGCTTCCAGTATCCAAAGCAGCCAAAATCATAAAAAATTTGCCTGTCGCAAGGATATAAGCAAAGAAAATAAAATCTCCCTCAAACGACAGAAAACCAGCGTGTCCATCAAAGGGAACAACCAAAATAGCACAAATAATAGAGGCAAACGACACCGTAGGCGCAATTTGGAAGATAAAAGAGGTATCTCTACTATAAATGGTGCTTTTGTTGAAAAGTCGCCAAATATCAAACAATGCCTGCCAAATACCAGGACCTTTGCGTCCACACAAGCGACTACGCACCCTATTGATGATGCCTACGAAAAACAACGAACTAATAAATATCAATAAGAAAGGAAACATATTTTTTTAGTGAAATAGTGTTTAGTGAAATAGTGTTTAGTGAAATAGTGAGTAGTGTTTAGTGAGTAGTAAACTTTGTCGTAAATAATGTATTTCACTATTCACTACACACTATTTCACTACTCACTATCACAATACATTAAAAAATGTCAATAAAAACAGCAAAAGCATAAACATAAAAGCATACAAAATGTAATGTTGCGTTTTTCCTGTTTCAATAATAGCAACTTTACTTAGAAGCCATTTGAGTGCATTGATGATTTTATTAATAACTCCAACCTCTATTTTGTCGTAAACCTCACTTTCAAAGTGGCGGTTAGTTGGGAAAATATCCGTAGGTGCAATAGAACGTGTTTTTGCTTTGTAGCCAATGATTGGTGTAGCAAGTTTTACAAAATAATTTGCGTAAGAAGTAGCTGTATATTGTATTTTAGGGCTACTTCCAAGATAACCACAACCCCAAGTGGCGTTATAACTTTCCTTATTTTGTTGTACCTTAAAGGTTCTTAGCGCAAATATAATTGCAATAAGTGCCAAAAAGACAAAAGTAATGATGGTATCACGCTCCAAAGCGTAAATTTCTAGTTTTTCTATGCTTTCTGTTGGTGGTACGAATATATGCGTGAGGTCTGCATATATATGGAAATAAATAGTGGGAGCAAGAGCTACAGAAAGAATAAGAATTGTTACCAAAATCTGCGGAATAAGCATTAAAAAACTTACTTCTTTTGCTTCTTTGACCTTTTCTGTACGAGGAACGCCCAAAAAACCAAGTCCAAAAGCTTTGGTAAATGTGTAAATAGAAAGTCCACCAGTAAGCGTTAAACCAACCATTCCTATCAGTAGCAACACCTCAACAGAAACAAAACTATCTTTCAAGCCTTTTAAAAAACCTTCATACATCAAAAACTCTGAAATAAAGCCATTGAAAGGTGGTAAGCCCGCTATTGCCATAGATGCCAATAGGAAAAATGAACCAGAATAAGGCATTTTTTTAAGAACTCCGCCTAGTTGTTCTATATTTTTTGTACCTAATTGGAAATAAACCGCCCCAGCACTATAAAATAGCAAAGATTTGAACAGAGTATGGTTAAAAACGTGTAAAAGTGCGCCAATATAACCCAAAAATGCCATAGAATTATTCCCCAAAGCTACGCCAAGTGTACCTAAACCCATTCCAATACCCACAATGCCCATATTTTCGGAGCTACTAAAAGCCAAAAGTTTCTTTAAATCCTTTTGCATAGCTGCATTGACAATACCATAAATAGCCGTCATCACACTGATAATCAATAAGAAAATACCTATTTCTAGTTTTTTGGAAGGCGTATAAAGTAAAATACGAAATAATCCATAAATGCCCATATTTATCATAATAGTGGACATTAAACTCCAATTAAAAGGCGCAACACTATGCGTTTTTGGCAACCACGACTGCATTGGTAAAAATCCTGCTTTCATTCCAAATCCTATAAAAAAAGCAAAAAATAACATTAGAGATGAACCAGAATAATTTTTAATACTTGAAAAGTCAAAACTGCCTGTATTTGACTGCACAACAAGCGCACCTACGAGCAAAAAAACCGCTCCTACGTGCATTTGAATGAAATAATTAACGGCTTGCTTTAATACTTCTGCTTTTTGTTCATTGCTATCATTGTGATAACCAAGTAAAATAAGTAAAAATGAAGAAACAGACATTATTTCCCACGCTACTAAAAAGGTCATCATATTAGGAAGAATAAGTGCGGCAATCATTCCAAATAAGGTAGTTCCAAAGACAATTAAATGCAGATTTAGAGAAGATTTGTCTTGCATTTTGCTTAAATACCCAATAGCATAAAATGCTACCAAAATAGACATTACGCAAGAAATCAGTAAGAAAATAGCAGAAAGTTTGTCTATTTCTAACATTATTTTCCCAAATAACGGACTTGTAGCAAACTCGTAAACCCACGTTTGGTTGCTTATAAGTACGTTTGTAGCTAGCATAATACCAGAAATAGCCATTATGGTTGTGGTTATCAATGAAAAACTTGTTTTCATTTTTGTAGGAACAAGTGTCACCAATGGCACAAGACATACACCCAGTAGTAAAAGAAAAATTAAATTATTCATCACGGATTTTTTAATGATTACACAGATTACACGGATTGGATTTTTAGTTAATTACAAAGATTTTTATGTTTTTTTTTTTTAAAAAAATCTGTGTAATCTTTTAATCCATTAAAATCCGTGATTCTGAAATTGATTTTAGATAAATATCTGATATTGCAGAGTTACTGTCCCTCGTCTATCTCCTTGCTCAATGATATTGCTACCATTGACAAAATAGGTAGGTCTGTTTTGATAATCCAAAGAAAGTTTTGATTTGTGTCCACTAATCAGCCAGTTTACTCCTATGTTATACACACGCATAGGCACACCCAAACGGTCGTAGGTGGCACTCATCACAGAGGCATAAGGCAAAAGTTGTCCACCGCCTTCTCCAAGTAGTTTTTTTGGTAAAAGATATCCAATTTGAGAGTAAAATATATTTCCTGTTCCCATCATTGGGTACGCATTTCCGTAGGCAGCACCAGCACCGCCTACATTATTAGTGCCTGTAATGCTTGTTGCAGGGTTCATAATGCCATTAAAACGCAAATAATTTGTTCCAAAATTATAATTAAAATAGCCAGCGTGGGCAGAGATAGCCGTTCCCTTTTCCTTGTTTAAAGGCATATCAAGGTAACTTTCTATGCACCAAAGCGTCATATCTTGAAAAGTGCTATCACTTGTAGCAGTTTCTTTTCTCCACATAGCATTTTTTTGGTAAATAATGCCTCCTGCAATATTAAAAACCTTTTTTTGTCCCAAGTGCGTACCTGTCATATATGGTGTATTGTGTTGCTCATGGTCAAAAAACTGATACATTAAATAAGCCTGAAACTGTTTTGTATGTCCTTTTCCTGCAAAAGTAGCATTTGGACTAAGTGCAGGTTGTGTTACACCATTAGAAGTAATAGGAAAAGGATCAGAAATAGAGGCACGATAGTCAAATTTACCTATTTGTCCACGTGCATAAATGCTTAATTTACGAGAAAATTCGTCTGTTTGGTCAACGGTTGCTTGTGCAAAAACAGGCACGTCCATTGTCATAATTGTGCCTATGCTTGGTTGCGAGAAACGAGAAAGTCCGTTAGTAATAGTTAGTCCTGCGCCTATTTTGAGTTCATTTTTTTTGCTGATACGATATTCACCAATAGCATCGTGAAAGAAAACTGCTTGTTTTCTATTCCCACCGTTGGCGTTGTACATAGCATTAAAATTATTTTGCCCAAACTGAAAATACACAAAAGTACGGTCAGTTATTTGTCCAAACATTTGAATACGAGTTCTCCTAAGTCCAATATCAAAAGTTTCTGGTACTTGTGCGCCTTGTACGAGGGTATTTGGGTTACTTTGGTCGTAGCGTAGCCAAACTTGGTTAAGGAAAGTTGCTTGAAAATAATGTGTGCCAGACTCATTAAGATTAAATTTGAGAATTTCTGGTTTTGTTATTTTTGGCGCAATTACTATAGGAATAGTATCAGAAACTGTTTGTTTTTGGAGATTATTTGAGTTGATATTTTGAGCAAAAGCAAAGCCAATACCCAATACCACACCCAATATCAACAAGATTACTTTTTTGAAAAGCATAATTGTAAATTTTAGAGTAATATTTTTTATAAATAAAAATTCACCTCAAAAAATACTGTTAGAAAACATTATTTTGAGTTGAAAATATAAATTTATGAAATAGTTACAATCTAAAACGGTGGAGGGAAAGCGTGATGCTTTTACTGATTTTTGATTTGAGATTAGGAAAATGGCAGGTTAGCCATTCTGTTATTTGAGAATGAAAGAGATTTTTCTGGAACTGGAAAGAAGAGTAAACGAAAGAAAAATAACTATTATCTATAAATAATTTTGTATTTTCTTCATTTTCTTGTTCTGTTTTTTCTTCAATTTTTTCTATCTCACTTGCTAATGAACTTACAAACTTAGCCCAAAAACTACTTTCTTGTTTTTGTGTGTAAGAATTTTCTTGAGATGTTTTTGTGGAAGGGGTATAGAAATTTGCTAATGTGATGTTTGAGATAAACATCATTATCATAAGGATAGAACAATATTGCAAAAATCTGCGTTTCATTGGCTTTACACTACTTTATATTAGTTTTTGTAGTATTTTTAGTAACTCTATAACGCAAATTTACTAGAAAAATTCAGTAAACGGAATTTTTATCCAAAATGTTTGAAATATCCGTATAATTTATAATCATTATAAATTATACGGATATTTCAAATCTTTAAAATTTAGACAAATGTGTAAGTATTTTGTTAATTTACTATCTCCAACCACCCCCCAAAGCCCTATAAACATTGACCATAGCGTGCATTTGTTGTTTTTTGATTTCAATAAGGTCTATGCTGGACTCTGTAGCATCACGTTGCGTAAGCAAAACTTCTACATAATCCGCATTGGCTGATTTAAAAAGTATATTGGCAGTTTCAACAGATTTTACAAGTGCTTGGACTTCCTGCGCCTTCAAATCATAACTATTTTGTAGGTTACTAATGTTTGCCACTTGATTAACAACTTCTATGTAACCATTCAAAATAGTACGTTCGTAATTAAAAACGGCTTGCTTTTGTCTTGCACTAGAAGAGTAATATTCTGCTTTGAGCGCATTCCTATTGATAAGTGGCGCAACTAAACCCCCAGCAGCAGAAAAAAGCAATGACTGTGGCAGTTGTAGCAAATATTGTGGCTTAAATGCTTCAAAACCGACCCCACCTGTAATGGTCAAAGAAGGATAAAAATTAGCTCTCGCTACTTTTACATCTATTTTAGCCGCTTCTAACTCTTGTTCAGCACGCCTAATATCAGTACGGTTGATAAGAAGTTGCGAGGGAACACCTGCGGAAATAGTCTTAGGAACAAAACTATTAAAAGTAGTAGAATTTCTTTGGATAGTTTGTGGATACCTACCCAACAGAAAGTTAATCCTGTTTTCTGTTTCAATAATACTTTGCTGAATATGGTACTGACGGCTTTTGGTATTGAATACTTGCGCCTCAAACCTACGTACCGCAAGTTCCGTAACTCGTGCCGCTTGCTTTTGTAGCTTGATAATACCTAAAGCGTTCGTCTGAATTTCTATATTTTTTCTAAGCACTTCCAACTGATTATCTAGTGCCATAAGCTCATAATAAGAATTTGCAATCTCCGCTACCAAATTAGTAACCATAAAATTCTTGCCTTCTTGAGTAGCCAAGTACCTATAAATGGAGGATTTACGGGCATTGCGCAACTTGCGCCAAATATCCACCTCCCAGGTAGCAAAAACGCCCAACATCAAATTCCCTACTGGGTCAGAGATTTTGTTGCCTTTAATGGTGCTCATCTCTTGACTAGCTCCTTTGACGGTATATTGACCTACCTTATCCGCACCAATACCCACCACAGGACTTACAAATGGCAAATATGCTCCTTTCCTTGCTCTGATTTCATATTGCGTAATGTTTACTTGTTCTCGCATCATATTTAGCTCTTGATTGTTGCTAAGTGCCGTATCAATAAGCGCAGTCAAATCTGGGTCAGTAAAAAATGCCTTCCAGTTGATTATTCCCGTATTAGTGGTATCACTAGGCATATTATTGTAGTTAGCAGAAACAGTAGTATTAGCTTTTTTGGTAGTGATGACAGGAATACAAGACGAAAAAACTAACATTATCATAAAAACTATTACTAAATATGGGCTTATTATTTCTCTAGTCATTTTTTTAGTTATTTTTTTAATTACTTTTTACTTGTGATTTTATCTATTGTCAATATTATTGACTTCGTTCTCAATATTTTACATTCCGTTGTCAATATTATTGACTCCGTTGTCAATATTATTGACTTCGTTGTCAATATTTTACATTCCGTTGAGTATATTATTGACTTCGTTGAGTATATTAACTTATTAATTAAGATTATACAAACGTATTTGTAGATACGCACCGCAGTGCGTATCCACGTAGAACAACACAAAAGTAAACAAAAGCATAATAATTAGTTTGGCGTAAATACATTGCTCTACGTGGATACGCACTGCAGTGGCGTATCTACAAACACATTATTTATAACCTAAACAGTTACCAAAATTTTATATTCGTATTTCATACCTCTTTCCTACCCCAACAAATTATCCAAATACGCTTGATTATTATTGTGCAAAACCTTAAAATATGCCTCACTCGTCAGGTGCGCAAGCTCTTCTTTAGAAATACCATATATTTCAGCTACCAAAATGTCATTTTCCAAACGCATTTTTGTATAATGTTTCTCTGTTTTTGGTAGTTCATCTTCCAAAATACCAAGTGCTTGCGCTTCCAACACAAAACCACTTTTATTGTTGTGCCAATTCAATAAAAACGCATTTTTGATGAGTTTTTGGTACTTTGTATTTTCTTTTAGCTCCAAATCTGTAGGCTGTGGCAAAGGCAAACGCATCAAATACGTTTTATTCACGTTGATATCAATAATAAAACGTGCCACATAATCATTCACCAAACTATTAAAAATAGCATTTACAAACAAAACACGTTCCAACGGAATTTTTACAAAACTCACGCTTTTACCTTCCAATACATATTTTTTAGGAATATGTGTCATTAGAGAGTTTTGAAGTGTGTTTTTTTCTGGAATAAGACTTGATATTATTGTTCTTTCATCTGTATTTCTAGCAATTAGCCTAAAACCTAGCCTTGCAAAACTCGTATCAAAAACCAAAAATGGTACAAGTTCTTCTTTCTTTGTCATTC